>JBBUCD010000001.1:0-6732 GCA_038057955.1 Patescibacteria group bacterium
GTAAAGAAGCCGTGCGCAAAGACGATCTTGGGCAACTCGCGTCCACTGGCAAGCAGCAGTGCTGGCCAAATCGCTGCATGGAACCACAAAATATCTTTGCCCATCACCTGCACATTCGCTGGCCACAGCTGTGGCTTTCCAACAATCTCAAGCGCACTTAGGTAGTTCAGCAACGCCTCAACCCACACGTACATCGTGTGGGTCTCGTCCCACGGCACGGGGATTCCCCAACTAACACCTGGCCGAGAGACAGATAAATCGTGTAACTCACCATCTAACCGCGCTAGGACCTCATTCTTGCGTTCGATTGGCAATACTTGTAGCTCACCACTCGAAATCCGCTCGCGAACCCTCGAGGCGTACTCCTTGAACTTGAAAAAGTAGTTCTCTTCTTTGCGGGTCTCCGGTGTCAGGTTTGGATGAAGGGGACACTTGCCGTCAGCCAACTGCATCTCAACTTTGTATTCCTCGCAACCAACGCAGTAGAGGCCGGAGTACTCACCTTTGTAGATCGCTCCACTCGTGTGCAGCTCGCCCAAAAATTCCTGCGCAAAGGTGCGGTGCTTAGGATCGGTCGTCCGCATGAAGATGTCGTTGCTGACATTGAGTGCTTGCCAGCGTTCCTCAAAGCGCGGCGCTAACGAATCAACCAAATCGTTCGGGGTAAGGCCGGCTTTCTCGGCGACTTCGGCAATCTTCTGACCGTGCTCGTCAGTACCTGTCAAGAAAAAAACGTTGTCTTTGTCAAGCTTCTGGCGCCAGTAGCGTGCGATGACATCCGCAGCCAGTGTGGTGTAGGCATGACCGACGTGCGGCTTATCATTCGCATAGTAGATTGGTGTTGTGACGTAGAAGGATTTCATTAGTACTCCACCTGAAAGCCAGCGTAGCCGTGGGCTTCCGGCATCTCACGGACATCGAGTCCCTCAACGGTTGCGCCCTCGGGTCCGCGCCGAATCAACTCGATAAAGCTATCAACGGCATCGATTGGTCCCTCGGCAGCAATTGAGACAGTTTGGTCGGTGTTGTTTCGCACCCACCCACCCAACGCCAACCGAGTTGCTGTCCGCTGGGCCCAGTTGCGAAAATCAACGCCAACCACCTTACCACTAATCGTAATTTCGACCGATCGGTCGGTAGCAAAGCTCATACCATCTATGGTACCGACTGATTTCTCCGAGAACAAGCTTAGCGGGTGGAAACACGCAAGACAGCGTAGAGCACTGCCAACAAGACCACGACACCTGCGAGCAGGAGCTTTGGCTTGACGGGTTCTTTGTAGATGAAGTAGGCAATGAAACCAATTGCAACCGGCTGAAGCAGTGCAACCAGGGTAGTGACCGTCACGCCTAGTTCCCGGTAGGAGTAGAAGAAGAGGATGGTGTTAGCAACGATCAGCGCAGCCGTAAGGGTGAGTGGCAGAAACAGTCGGTAGCCAGCTTGGAGCGATCCCCACCCGTAGCGAAGCACAAACAAAAGTGCAATCCCGCACATGTAGATTGCGTTGAAGGCAAGCGGCGAGTAGATCGTCAGTAGGTATCGGTCAATCGCGACGATGACCGCGCTCAACCCGATCCCGACAAGCAAGTTCCGCTCACCGTGGTCGAACTGGATGGCGTGATGGTTCTTGTGACCGAAATACAACGCTACGCAAGCAACACTGGTAGCAGCCCAGACGTGGACGTTTCGCTCGGCCGGAAAGAGGAGTGAGACGAAGGCAATCGTTACGAGTGGATCCAGGACAGCAAGGAAGTCAAACCGTGACAACGACTCCTCACGGATGGCGCGGTAGAAGTGTTCAAACCAGAGCATGCCGAGCACCGAGACGATCACGAGCAACAGGATCGTCAGGGGCGCCGTGGCGCGGGACGCATCCACCGACCAATCGAACGGGGCTGCAACGAGACTCATGCCCGCTATCAGAAGCAGCAGGCTTGGGAAGAAGTCACTGAACGGCAGTCGTGATTCACGTAAAAATTGCTTCCGCTGCAGCATGGAGAGTGTGAACAGCGCCGTTGCCACGAATGGTAGCCAAATCATATTCCCCTCCGTCCTTGATTAGCGCGCAGGTAGCTGAACTAAGATCGCAAACTCACCACGCGGGGTGTCAAAATGGGTCAGTGCCTGGGCCACAGAACCATGCCAAATCTCTTCGTATTGCTTTGTAAGCTCGCGTCCCACCACTACATGAGTCTCTGATCCAAATTGCGTTTGCAGATCCGTGAGCGTGCGTACAACGCGTTCTGGAGACTCGTAAATTAAAACCGACGCGACCCCATACTTGCCACTCATTTCTTTGAGCCGTTTGAGTGATGTTTCCCGCCCCTTCTTCTTGGGAAGAAAGCCATAAAATACCATCGGTTGGATAGGAAAATCGGCCACAGACATCAGCGCAGTGGCAGCGGACGGGCCGGGGATTGGGACGATAGCAATTCCTCGCTTGAGACATTCCTGGATGAGTAGATGACCTGGGTCGGACACCTGGGGCGTACCGGCATCGCTGATGAGTGCCGCGTCGGCGCCGTCTGCGATTTGATCAACAACCTTTGCGAGCCGATCACCCACAACGTGTTCATCGAGTCGCAAGACCTGCGCTGCAAATTCACTCTCTGGATACAGTGAGAAGAGCTTGCGTGCCTGGCGGGTGTCCTCGGCCAGCACCAGTGGTACACGTTCGAGAATCTCTAGTGCACGAATGGTGATATCCTGCCGGTTGCCAATAGGCGTGGCAACAGTAAACAGCGTCGCCATCTTAGTCTGCCTTCTCTGGTGGTCGGATCACCTCAAATAACTTCAGCCACTGTTCGAGCGTCAATTGTTCGGCCCGCATCGAAGAATCGATCCCGGCTTGCTCAAGTAGCTCCTTAGCTTGGTTGGTACCTAGGTGCAAACTGCCGGCGAAGGAGGTGTGGAGTTGGCGCCGTTTGTTGGCAAAGCCAGCTTTCAGCAAGGTCAGGAAGGCCCAGGGATTGGCTTTCGGCTCACCGAGCGTAATGTGAATGACGGCACTGTTGACCTTGGGTGCTGGCTCAAAGGCCTCGGGTGGCACCGTCCGGACAAGGCTTGCTTCTCCGAACAATTCAATCAGTACCGTCAGCAAGCCACGATCGCGCGTCCCTGGTTTAGCCGTCAGCCGTTCGGCCACTTCCTGTTGGACAAGGAGCGTCATCGAGACTGGCCGTGGCGACTGATCGCCCGCTCGGCCTTTATAATCACCAAGTAAGAACTTCGTAATGACCGGTGAGGTGATGGAGTAGGGAATGTTGGCTACAATTTTGTACGGTGCCTGCAGGAGATCTGAAATTGGTGTACCAAGGATATCGCCGGCAACAATCTTAACCTGCGGCTTCGAGTTGAAGCGCTCGCGTAAACGGTCGACGAGCTCTCGATCCGCTTCGACCGCCAACAGTAACCCCTCTTTGCCCACTGCCCGGCCAAGTTCGGCTGTCAGTACGCCAAGGCCAGGACCAATTTCCAACACCTGCGCGCCCGCTTCGAGGCCAGCAACTGCAACAATCGCTGCCAAGACATCCTTGTCAACGAGAAAATGCTGCCCCAACCGCTTCTTGGCCCGTACCGGAAGTTGCGCGTTCATTCGAGTATCCTACCAGATTTGCGTTACCAGCAGTGCTGTTCCCAGGCGGTCAAGGCCGATCGTTTCAGGATTGAACGGAAACCAAGTGGGGTAGTGGCCTTGCACAACTTACTCTTGGTCCCACTGTACTCGATGTGAAAGACGGGCTTACCAGCCAGAATAAATGGCGTCGCTAAGTGACATTCCTTGTAGACCATGCACGACTCATTGAGTGCCCAATCGAAGCTACTCACCAGGGCTGGCACTTGCTCGAGATCGTTCTTGAGGCCAATACCGAGGTTACGGGCATGGGCAGCATCGGCTAAGAACCGGTTGTAATCGAGCTGGTCATTGGCGGTCAGTAGAAAGCCAGAATCCTGGGTGTAGCCATCGACATTATCCGGCTCGACACCATCACAACCCTTGGTGACAGCCAGATCCATTCGGGCAGCCATAATCGAACGAACGGCAGCAGACCGAATATCCAGCCACCGTTCGCCCGGCCACCCATCGAGGTTCTTCCCGAGTACGGATGATGGAAACTGGTTCTTGTCCGGTCGCCAGTTCTCGTAGCTGCCAGCCGAAAGGTAACAAATGACTCGCTTGCCCTTGGCGTGCAAGGTATTGATGGTTGCCGTCGGCGTATCGAACAGATCGATGTTGTAGATACTGGCCGGATTCTTGAGATCGAGCTTACCACTGTACTGAATGTGCCAGGTGGCGTTGACCGGCGGCTGCCACCACGATGCAGCACCAGCTACTTGAGGCAAAAGCGTTGAAACCAATACCGAGAGAACGAGGAACTGTTGCTTTGTTTTCGACCAAATAGTCGAGCTTAGGGCCATTTCTATTATCATATCAAATGGAATGGACTACGGATAGAACTTTTCAAGACGAACGTTGATCCTGCCGGCGCCAAGGGGGGCGATGGCGGCAAATGAGGCTTTATCCAAGTCGATGATCGCGCTGCCTTGGATGCCTCGGTCGTTAATGGTGACCACGGTCGACTTACCACTGGCCACTGCCACAACCAGCACCTTCGTGCCAAATGGCAAGGTGTTGTGGGCTGCCCCACCCGGTTTCCAGGCGTACCATGTCGCCTCACCAGATCCATAAGTGATAATCTTCGTGCCCTCGAGCGTGATGTCCTCAATTGGGTCGGTGGTGATCTCGTTCTTGATCAGGTTTTTACTCACCTGCTCACCGTCCTCGTAGGTAATCCGGTAGGTTTTCGTTCGAACGCCGTTCTTGCCAACTTGTTTCGACTTCTTCGTCCCCTTCTCCAAGGTGGTGTCTTTTTGGGTCACTTGCTTGAACGCAACTGGTTCTGGTTCGGCCACCTCTTTCGTACCAATACGTGTAATGGTGATCGTCAGATCGTAGCGCAGCTGGCTCTCGGGTGATTGGTCGATCCGATCATCACTGTCGAGCAAGACGTTATGTGCTTCAAGTAAGGCGCCGACACTCGTTAGCCACGTCCGGTAGCTTGTTGGCTGCTTGGCATCAGTAATCGTCACCCTCGTTGCCCGAACAATCTCGATTTTACTCCCAATACCAAAAGAGGGATCGGGAATGGCGGTATACTCGTCCTCGGGATGTAACTCAACCTGAATTGCCCCTAACTGCTCATCAATAGTCTTCGGCCCAGGCGGTGCGATGTAGTGCTCAACAATATGATCAATCCCCTCAATCTGTCGCGTACTAGTACCAAGAACGATGCCAGGCTCTTCAACCACCGCACTCACAACTTCTCTTGGTGGCTCGTGCGTACGAAGCGCAACCAACACACTAACCAATACAACAATCGCCCCTAGTCCCAATCCAACAGTGCTCCGAGCAGACATGATGCCGAGTATAGCAAAGAAAAAAGAGCCCGATTGAGGGCTCCCTTAAAAGCGTACTAAGGTAATTTCGTTGACCGCAGCACACCCGCTCATAGACGCAGATCGCTGAATTTGAATCAGCCCCCGATTTTCAAGTTCCTGGCAAGCGAGAATGACTCCTCGCTTTGTCAGACCGGTTCCCCGATCAAGTCGGCAATGATCCGTCGTTCGCTTTCCCTGTGCGATATCGGAGTAGCTCAACTTCAACGTACGTCTTCGCAGTGCAGACGCGTAACGCATTAAATACAGTAAAACGCGAACTTCCGAAGCAGTCAGTTCTGCGAATACTTCGTCGATGTAGTAGTTGGGTATCGGCGTCATGTGACTCAAGTCAAGCAGCTGATCTGGCAGGGTATACTCCAGTACTCGAGAGTCAAATACTTTGTCATACGTGTTGTGTGCCAGCAGAAAATAGCTATCGATTACTTTTTCGTTCGTTAGCCTGTGTGGCACAATGTGTTGCGGGGAAGATCCAATTTGCCCCCGAAACTCATCGAGTGCCAAGCGAAGACGCTCCGGCTGCGCGGCACAATCACTGACAACAAAAACGGTGTCACTTTGTTTTTCTAGAACCATTCGCTCTTCCTACTTTCATTTCAAAATTGAACCCCGGATTGCTCCGGGGTCGGTAGTACTTGGTCGAAAGTTAGTTGTTTCCAATTAGCTCGCCGCTTAACCGATATTCACTGGAAACATCGTTTCCGTTGATTCCAGTCAATTGCTTGCGGGTGATGAGGTCGTGTCCGATTAATGTCCGTAAGTCCCGACACAAGGTTGGGCGACTGACGCCGGCACCTCGATCAAGACGACACCCATCCGTGTCTCTTTTTCCGGAGAGAAACTCGGCAATGCTTATCCGAACTGACTTACCCTTGGCCAATGCACAGTGCCTCATTAGGTAGCAAAGAATCTTTGTCTGCGAGCCGCTGAGCTTTGGAATAATGTCGAACAAGGCAGTCGGAATGTGTACGCTGGTCGCCAGCTCCATTGAAGTTTCTGGCATTTTGAACTCGAAAGCCACCTCCTCTTTATCAGATCGGGGTGGAACTATGAGTAAGTATGCCTCAACGCGATTCTGTGCGTCGAACACATAAGGAGTTGTTTGTACTGATCGCCACTGGCCAGTCTGCTTGCGCAGCTCGTCCAGCGCATCAATCAATCGTTCGGGTTGCTGTGCGCACCCGGTTACAAGAAAGGCATTTTGTCTGCCCGTCGGTTGCAGTAGTTGAGTCACTAGGTCGCCTCACGTGCTTTGTTGCAGGCAGCGCAGTGACT
>JBBUCD010000002.1:0-7470 GCA_038057955.1 Patescibacteria group bacterium
CGACGACCCGTACTCAACAAACTACTCCTGCGCCGCAACCAAACACTCAAACACCAGTGGTGGTCGCCCAAGCAATGGAGGGTCATACTCCGGCAACGCTGTCGGATAAAACTGTCAATAAACTGAGTCGACTCTTAGTTGCCATCCTCCTGCTCTTAATTTTCAACGTCATCCTGCTGATCTGGGTACTCTTTGTGAACCTCCGTGGACCGCGGAACGTCCAACGATTCTAACCTGAAGTTATTGATAAAACGGACATTGTTCGGTATAGTTCCTGGTTTGGAGCTCAATGCCGAAAACTCACAAGACAATTTACCTTGACTATGCCGCCGCAGCTCCCCTGTGGCCTGCAGTAATTAAGCGCATTGCCGAGATACTTCAACTCTCAGGCAACCCAGGCAGCCTGCACGAACAGGGCTACACACTCAAGCAGCGCTGGCACGACAGCCTTGGATCAATTGCTCAACAGCTTGGTTGTACTCCTGACGAGCTCATCATAACCTCCGGTGCAACCGAAAGCGCCAATCTGGCGATCCTTGGTGCGATCAACCAGCTCCTCCAACACGAGACAGTCCACTGCATTAGCTCAACTGCCGAACACGCAGCTAGCTATAGCCCAATCAAAGAACTCGAACGGCGAGGAGCAGATGTCACCTGGCTTGCGGTGAACAGCCATGGGCAAATTGACAGTCAACAGTTGATGCAAGCACTTACCCCAACGACACGTCTGGTGAGTGTAATCGCTGCTCACAATGAGACCGGCGCACTCCAACCAATCCATGAAATTGTGACTACCATCAAGGCTGCCGAACGCCAGTTTGGCCATCGCATCCTCTTGCACCTTGATGCGGCCCAATGGGCGGTCTGGCAGAAACTCAACCTCCACGCAATTGGTGCCGACCTGGTCACCATCTCTGGCGCCAAACTCGGCGGTCCACACTGTGGCCTACTCTACGTTCGACGTGACACACCGATAGAGCCAATCATGTACGGTGGCGGTCAACAACAGGCACGACGACCCGGTACCGAAGACGTCGCTTCAATTGTTGGCTTAGCAGCAGCCTTCGACGAAACCTGGAAATTCCTGGCGGCAGGCCACGCGCCAACCATCAAAACCCTCCGCGATCAGCTGGGAACAGCGCTCGAACAAGCCTTTCCACAACTCATCAGGCGCGATCTGCCTAACGGCTTACCGGGTATCCTCCACCTCACCCTCCCAGGACTTGATGGCGAGCAGGCCGTGTACGCCTTAAGCGAAACGGGCATTGCGGTTGCGACCGGATCAGCCTGCTCCGAAAGACTAGGAACGGAAGACCACCGTGTTCGAGCTGCCCTTGGGATTAAGCCACAGAACCAGACTGCAACGCTTCGTATTAGTCTCGGCTGGCAGACTACTGACGAAGAAATCACTCGTGCAATACCCATCTTCATCGATATACTAGAGCAGACACTTGCGCAGGCGAAGTTGACCAAGCAACTACAAGCATCTGGTCGCGATCTGTCGCAGGCGTACGCAAAGGGGCACGATGAGTAACCACCATCACAAACACGGCCGTCTCGAGCGATTCCGACCACACCACCATCATCGGCGCATCCGAAAGCAATACTTTGCGCTAATCGCGATCATGCTCATAGGCACGATCGGCCTACTTGGCTACCTCAATCGCCAACAGCTCCAAATCCAGTTCTACGCGCTCACCAAGCCGAAGTCGCTACCAGCTGTCTCGACACCAACAGCCACACCCTCAACCAACCCCCTCAACACTGTCGAAAAGCCTGCAACCACCCCGATTGCAGCAGAATTAAACCTGGCCGTTCCCTTCACGAGCCAAGCGCCAAAAGGCATTTGGGATGAGTCACACGAAGACTTCTGCGAGGAGGCGTCGACGGTCATGGCCGCCCACTACTTCCAAAAGCAACCATTTGGCAGTCCCGATGAGGCAGATGCCGAAATGTTCAAGCTCAAAGATTGGCAATTAGCCAACTTTGGCGATTTCAAGAGCACCACTGCCGCCCAGACGAAATTGATGATCGAAAAAAATTACCCAGCGCTATCGGTAGCACTCGAAACCAAGGTTGACGTCACGACGATCAAGCGAGCACTGAACGAGAATAAGCTGGTCATTGTCCCCGCCGCTGGGCGCGAACTGGGCAACCCATTCTTCACCGCACCAGGACCCGTCTACCATATGCTCGTCATTAAGGGCTACACCAAAGACGGCCGGTTCATCACCAACGACCCCGGCACCCGCAAAGGCGCCGACTATGTCTATGATGAACAAGTCCTACTAGACGCTGTCGGTGACTACAACCACGGCAACCCCGCCAATGGTCTGCAAGTCTTACTGATCATCTCAGCTCAGTAGATCCTTCGTTGTGACTGGATTGAGCGGCTTACCAGCTTGCAATACCGAACGGACGTTATTGGCAGCGATTTCGGCCATGGCTTCGCGGGCTTCGATGGTGGCCGATGCGATGTGGGGTGTAAGAACAACGTTCGCAAGACTCTCTAAGCCATGATAGAGCTTGGGCTCGTGCTCGAAGACATCGAGTCCGGCACCAAAAATCTTGTGCTCTTTGAGCGCATGGTAGAGCGCAGCTTCGTCGACAACTGGACCGCGCGAGGTGTTGATCAGTATTGCCGTCTCTTTCATTTGATTAAGTTCACGTTCGCCAATGAGATGATGCGTACTTTCGAGCAAAGGTACGTGGATCGAGACAACGTCCGAATCCTTCAACAGTACATCGAGCGAGTGGTAGGTCGCCCCGAGCTTCATCTCGAGCTCATCGTCATGATGCACATCCGTATACAGAATATTCATGTTCATGCCTCGGTGTGCAGCCTCGGCCAGCCAGGTGCCTATCCGCCCAACCCCAACAATCCCCAGCGTCTTGCCCCACAACGATTGGCCTAAGAAGCCAAGGGGCATCCAGCCAGCGTAGTTTCCCTCACGGGTGAAGGTATCGGCCTCGACGATTCTGCGAGCAACGGTGATCATCAAGCCGAGCGCGTGTTCGGCAACAGCTTGGGTAAGTACCCCTGGCGTGTTGGTGACGACAATGCCACGCTTTTCTGCCTCACGAACGTCGATGTTATCGAAACCGACGGCGTAGTTGGCGACGACTTTGAGTTGTGGGCCAGCGGCGTCAAAAATCTCGGCATCCATCTTGTCGGTGACCATCGAGACGATCGCATCAACACCCTGGCACTGTTTCAGGATCTCCTCTCGCGGCATCACACTGTCGTCTTTCCAGACGTATAACTCGCCCGCTTCCCGCAGCAATTCTAATCCATTGTCAGGAATTCGATGTGTCAGCAGTATCTTCATTTGTCCTCCAAGTAGGGTATTGCAACAAAATCCGGACAACGCGCTAACTCATCGCGCAGTTGGGTCTTGGTTAAGATCCCAGCTTGTGGCCCGATTTTTTGAATAACCGACTCGGCGTTCATGGTGCCCCAACGCATGGCCTCGGGGATGGGCTGACCTTCATACAGCGCAACAACAAAGGCACTACTAAAAGCATCGCCCGCCCCCGTTGCCTCAACCCGTGGAATCTCTGGCCTGGTACCCAAGTGCCAGATGGTCGTCCCATCGCTCGCGTACGAGCCTTTTGTTGAATCGGTAACCACGACGATTCGAGGCCCAAGTTTGTGCAAGGATGAGCAGAGTATCGCGATTGAGGTTCCCTCTGCTTGCCTAGTATAGGTCTCTGCCTCTTGTACATTGAGCAAGATAACTTCCGTCTGCCTAAGAATATCGGCAGTCTTTTCTGCACCCAAACGAAGCTGGTAGGTACCGGGCTGAAAAGCAAGCTTGGCATCCATCTGTTTGATATAGCCAGCTAAATCCGGCAACAACGACTCAAAACCCTTCGCCATACTCGTCAGGTAAACCCACTTCGATGGCGCTAAATCTTTGGGAAAGTCATAGGTTCGTGGTGCATGATAGACCAAAATCGTCCGCTCTCCACCCACGCTGACAACCGTTGAACGGTGACTCTGGGCACCAGGCACCTGAATCACGAACGTGGTATCAATATTCTCGTCCTCAAAATGTTTCCTCTGTCGCTCGGCAATATCGTCATGGGCTAGCATGGTCCAGAATCAAGTCCTACCATCGAGTCGGGCAGCAGTGACTGCTGCATTCGCTGCATTCCCTGCGACCATCTCGTAGCATTGCGAGACCGGAATCTTGCTGGCGTAGTCCAAGCACATCAGGCACTCGTCAGTTTTGAGCTGACACGTAATCTCTACCTCTTCTGGATTCAGTACCATCACCGTATCGAGCTGAGTATCGCCGATCGATAAAAAATCGTACATGCTGTCTCCTTCGTTACACGATTGCGCGCTTGATCCAGGTACTTTTTGCCCGGCCAGCACTCCCAAATAACTTGATCTTCTGCTCAACGACTGCCTGAACGGCCTCGATGGCGTGGATGAGGTACTTATAGGGCGCCAGCTCTGTTGGCTCCTTGGTGGCAATTCGTAAACCATCCAAGTAAGCCTCACGAAGTTCACTGTTCACATTGACCTTTGATACACCAAGTGCGACAGCCTGCTTGATATCCTCATTGGGTATACCAGAGCCGCCGTGCAAAGACAAAAAGCAGTCAACTGACTCACGCAGCTGCTTCAACAGTGGAAGATCAAGTCGCTTTGGCGTGTCATAGAGACCATGAACATTACCAACAAAGGCAGCGGCGGTATCGATCTTCGTTGCCTCGACGAAGGCCTTGAAAGCATCGGGCTGTGAATAGTCGACTGGCAGCTGCAAGGTCTTCAGTGCAACACTATTGGCGGTCGAGATGCCCGTGATATGGTCTGGCTCACCCTCAACAAGTATCCCTTTCGCATGGGCCAAGGGAACCAACTCTTTCAGAGAGGCAATATTCTCTTCGACCGAGAGCTTGCTGCCATCGTAGTGCACGGCGTCAAAGCCACTCTCAATTGCTTCACGAACTTTCCCTTGGTCAGTGGCATGATCAAGATTCAACCAGGCCTGCACCTTATACCGAGATCGATACTCATCAACGGCAGCACGAAGTGTCCGTACACCGAAATGATCGGATTCACCAGGCGAGGCTTCAACGAGTACGGGAGCCTCGAGCGTCTGCGCTGCTCGTAGTACCGCGTGTAGCTCTTCGATATTTGAGACATTGAACGCGCCAACTGCCCAACCATCGCGTCGCGCAGCATCAAAGACCGACCGTAAACTACTCGGCATGTCCCGATCCACCGCTTGCCCAGCGCTTCAAATCGGCGTACTCGACCTCACCACACAACCACTGTTTTGTCTCGGTATTAAAAAAGAAAGGGACGCCACCACACCGCTTACCCTCAACGTCGTACTCCTCTACCAGCAAGCGGGCATTGTGTTCATCGTGCCAGGTTTCCTTGCGATCAACGGTCACACTTAGCTCCCGTTCAAGCTCAGTTACAAGAGGTGACATCTTTAGGCAGTGCTCGCACTCCCGGCCATGAAAAAACAGCAGCATTAGGCCTTCTTCTTTGTCCGCTTTGTAGTCGGTGATTTAGATTGCCTTTTCAACACTGCCTTACGTTTAAAGACCTTCATTGCGGCAGTCACAATGTCTTTGGCTCGAAGGTGAAAATGCTCCAAAAGCTCATCTGGTTGCCCAGACTCGCCAAATCTATCCTGCATCCCCACAAACTCTTGGGGCGTTGGAGTGGTTCTGGCCAGCACTTCGGTAACCGCACTGCCAAGCCCACCAGCGATTTGATGTTCCTCAATCGTGACAATAGCACCCGTCTCACGGGCAGCAGCGATCACCACCTCTTCGTCGAGTGGCTTGATGGTGTGCATGTTGAGTACACGAGCGTGAATACCATCGCCTAACAGCTCCTTGGCCGCCAACATGGCCTGGTAGACCAATGAACCACAGGCAATGAGTGTTACATCTTTCCCTTCTAGAAGGAGTATTGATTTTCCGATCGTAAAGGGTGTTCGATCGGTGGTAATGACCGGCGTTTTTTCGCGCGCCAAACGAATGTAAACTGGGCCGTCGTGGCCAGCTGCGGCGAGCGTCGCTCGCTCTGCTTCGTAGTGGTCGCATGGAGCAATCACCGTCATGCCAGGCAGTACGCGCATGATCGCCATGTCTTCGAGCGCCTGGTGGGTCGCCCCATCTGGTCCTACCGAGACGCCGGCATGTGAACCAATGATCTTGACCGGCTGATTGTTGTAACAAATGGTGGTCCTGATTTGCTCCCAGTTTCTGCCCGGCGAAAAGACGGCGTAGCTCGTGATGAAGGGAATCTTGCCAGCCGCAGCCATACCCGATGCCACAGTAGCGAGATTCTGTTCGGCCACACCGATCTGCACAAACCGATCGGGAAAGGCCTCGGCGAAGGCTTGTGTTCGCGTTGACTCTGTTAGGTCAGCACAGAGTGCGACGACATCTTTGTACCGTTGGCCCGCCAACAGCAACCCTTGGCCGTAGCCATTCCGAATCGGTACCTGTTCGACATCTTTGTGGTACAGCTCTGGGTTAAGGTGCACGTGCTCATTCATGTTCGCTCCGTATCTGGCCGCCTAGCGTCCGAAGCTCCTGCAAAGCTACCTTGGCCTGTTCTTTTTTGGGCGGTGCCGTCTCGGTCTCCATTGTTCCTGGTGGATTGCCGTGCCAGCGGAAGTCGCCTTCCATATAGCTAACACCCTTACCGGGAATCGTGTGGGCTAGAATCAGTGTCGGTTTCTCGCGGATCGCCCGGGCCTCGTTGGTAGCATTAATAATCATTTCGATGTTGTGGCCATCGACATCAATGACGTGCCAGTTAAAGGCCTCGTACTTGGCCCGCAACGACTCGAGCGGCAACACATCTTCCGTTGGTCCATCAATTTGAATGTTGTTCCGATCCATAATCGCAGTCAGACTCGACAACCGATGCTTACCCGCCAAAAGCACGGCTTCCCATGTGTTGCCGGCATCGTGCTCACCATCGGACAAGAGGCAATAAACATGCCAGCGGGCATTATCCATCCGGCCAGCCAACGTCATACCAACCGCTTGCGACAGCCCCGAACCAAGTGGACCAGAGGTAGTTTCTATGCCAGGCAGAGCTCCTCGATGAGGATGTCCTTGAAGTCGCGTACCAAACTTTCGCAACGTTTTCAGCTCGGAAATCGGAAAATACCCTGCATGCGCCATGGTCGCGTAGAGCACTGGACAGATGTGACCGTTCGAGAGAACCAATCTGTCTCTGGACGCCCAATCAGGGTCCTTTGGCTTGTGATGCAGGATAGCAAAGTAGAGCGCAGTAAACACATCGGCCATACCAAGTGGGCCGGCCGAGTGGCCAGAACCTGCCGCCACGAGCATCTTAATGATGTCTTGGCGGATCTCGTTTGCCTTCCGTTCCATGTGCTGAACTGTCACGCCCCTCCTTCGAAAATCCTTACTCGAGCGCTATCCGCAATGCCTCGTACTCCTCTTGGGGTCGCTCGGCAG
>JBBUCD010000003.1:0-19254 GCA_038057955.1 Patescibacteria group bacterium
TGCGGAAACTGAAAGTGGTCCTCGATCTTCTGGCCCATGGCCGCCAAGGCAACAAGCTGCGCATCGGTCAGCTTCGCTACCGATTGCAGCTCGGGCGCCACGGGCATATGGGCAATCGTATTCGTGCCTGGCTTGCGGGCTAACTTCCAGGCTTGGGTCGCCAGCTGCCGATCCAGCATCTTGAAACCATCTTTGTGGACACGGTAGCGATCGGGCGTCAGTGCGCCCGTTGTCACCGCTTCACCCAACCCCCAGGCGGCGTCGATCGTCAGAACTGTTTTGTCTTTGGTGAGTGGATCAAGGGTGAAGAGGTTACCCGCTACCTCGGACTGAACCATGGATTGGACAACGACCGCGATCGTTGCCTTGAGATGGTCGAGGCCGTGCGTGGCACGGTAGTAGACTGCCCGAGCAGCAAACAAGCTGCCAAATACTGACCGAACTGCCTCGATGACCGACTCGGCCCCTGTCACATTGAGCACGGTTAGCTGGTCGCCAGCTGCCACACCATCGGTTTCAACTGAGCTCCGCACGGCTACCTGCATCGCGCTGCCTGGCCGGGTTACCAGCTCCTGGTAGGCCTCGCGAATCTGGGCAGCCAGTGGTGCTGGCAGTGGTGCTTGGGCCAGCTGTTCTTGCAGGTGCATGGCCGCAAATTGGAGTGACTTCGTGTCATCCGAAGCAATCTTGCCTAGCTGGGTGCGGATCAGTTGGTCGAACCGGTTTGCGCGCACAAACTGCTGGTAGCTCTCGGTGGTCACGACGAAGGCTGGTGGTACTGGAATGCCAGCCTGAATCAGCTCGCCAAGATTGGCTGCCTTACCACCGACAAGTGCAACGTCAGCCTTGTCGACTTGCTCTAACCAGACAATGGTTGGCCCTGGCTTCGCCATCACCCTCCTTACGAATGTCGGAATTTATTGTAGCATAGCCAGGTAGCTCCAACTGGAGTTAACCTTAAGAGAGGGGTGATAATGCGATGTACGAACTCTTTGTTGTGTGTTTGCGGTTGTTTGCGCTGATTGTGGCAAGTGGTTTGTGTGTTTGCGGCATCTTGCAGCCATTTAAAAAAGAGCGGGAGCGTAAGACGTAAGTCCTAGTTCACGTGTCCATCCCACGGCCCTTACATGCCTAACTGTATCTTGCTATACTGCCGAAGTTACTTTCCGCAGGGAAAGATTTCTTTTCTAAGGAGCACTCTACGTGAGAATCATTCTGTTTGCAGTGACGTGCCTTTTCATTGCTATGCTCACGGCGAATTTGCTACACCAACCTAGTGGCGTTGGCGAGTCAATCTTCGTCGTACTCTTTGGTTGTGGCTTTGCCGTCACGGCCATCCAAATGGAACCCTCAATCGAAGCAACGAGCAAAACCCACCCACTACTCGCTATCTTGCTGGGCTTTGCCACCGGTCTCATCGCCCGTTACGAGGTGATTCACCATGACTGACCCAATCATGACGCAACTCATCGAGGCCCTGATTATTATCGGGGTTCTCATACTGTTTAAACTACTTTCGGCAAAAGTGTCCCATTTCGACCAAGTCGAAGGTCGGTACTCCGAATACTGGTGCTCCTGCCAAAACTGCACAAAAATGGATCACCAGTAAAAAATATCTGAAGTTTAGCTAAGCTTATTGGGCCCCGATCACTCGGGGTCTTTTTCTGTGTCAGTGCTATCGGCAGCTGGCGCTGTGACTGGTGTGCCTTCGGGAGTGCGAACCTTAGCCAGGATCAGCTCGCGCAGCTCGGCCATCTCCTCTGGCCGATTCTCGAGGTAACTGCGAGCGGCATCACGGCCTTGGCCAAGCTTGGTCTCGCCGCGCTGGAACCACGAACCAGCCTTGTCGATGAAGCCGTACTGAACAGCCAAGTCGAGGATGTCGCCGGCGGCAGAGATACCGCGAGGAAAGATGATCTCGAATTCAGCACTGGTGAAGGGTGGAGCAACTTTATTCTTGACGACTTTGACTTTGACGCGGTTACCGATCACCTTATCACCCTGCTTCAGCTGTTCGGTGCGGCGAATTTCCATCCGAACCGATGAGTAGAACTTGAGGGCCATACCACAAGTGGTCGTTTCGGGATTACCAAAGACGACACCAATTTTCATGCGGAGCTGGTTGATGAAGATCAGGCAAGTTTTCGATTTTGAGACAGCGGCTGTCAGCTTTCGAAGGGCCTGGCTCATGAGTCGCGCCTGCATGCCCATCTGGGCATCACCCATCTCGCCCTCAATCTCTGAGCGCGGGACCAAGGCGGCGACCGAGTCGACGACGACGACATCAACCGCGTTCGAGCGGACCAAGGTCTCGGCAATTTCGAGCGCCTGCTCACCGGAATCGGGTTGGCTAATGAGTAGGTCGGCAAGATTCAAGCCAATGTTCTTGGCGTACTCAGGGTTGAAGGCGTGCTCGGCATCGATGAAGGCCGCCAAACCGCCCAACTTCTGGGCCTCGGCGGCAATGTGCATCGTGAGCGTCGTCTTGCCAGAACTCTCTGGCCCGTAGATCTCGATGATCCGACCGCGGGGTACACCACCCACGCCAAGTGCAATATCTAATGACAGTGTGCCGGTTGGAATGGATTTGACATCGAGCAAGCGACTCTCGCCAAGAGTCGTAATTGAGCCCTTGCCAAACTGCTTCTCGATTGAAGAAAGCGCGACTTCAAGCGCCTGCTTCCGTTGCGCAACGTCTTCGTCTTGGACTGCACCGCGATCTTTCGCCATAGGGGCCTCCATTGGTAATTCGTAGTTCGTGATTGTGACGAGGCCCCTCAATCGTCACAATCACCAAGTACGGATCACTCGCTCGGTGGCGGCGTCACCGGCGGGTCTACTGCTACCGTAGGCAGTTCGGCCATCAATTGCAATGTTTTTAGGGTCTGTTTTTCTGCCTTATTGACGGCCGCGATCTCGATCGTATTCATGCCATCAACCAGCTGCACGTCTTGTCGAAAGTGGCCGTCTGGGCCAACCGCAACTGGCTGATTGTTAATTAAAATTTCAGCGGTTGGATCGGTAATGCCAGCCACCTCAACGTGTTCAACGGTGACGCGGATAGCAGTTCCTGGCGTGACTACCTCGAGTGGCGGCGCGGCAGCAAAGCTGGCCACCTGAAACCACATGTACCCAAAGACAGCGACCAAAAATGAGCCGATCAAGCTGCCCCAGAGCACGCCGGGAGTCACTAACAATCGGTTTGGGTGCTTCAGCCACTCATCGGTGATACTCGGTCGTAAGGGTGCCTGCTTGGCGTGTGTTCTGTGAAGTTTCAGCTGACCCAACCGAGCCTTGCTGGCTTGTTCGAAACAGGTCTATTCGTGCTGGTAGTCAGCAGCTAGCTTGGTGACACTTAAGCCCAGAAAGTTGGCGTAGCGCGTCAAAAAACCACGGGTGTAAATCGCTGCTGGCAACTGGTCGTATTGACCATGTTCTAAGGCCTGGAGGTACTTGAACGCGACCTTGGTTTCTTGCTCAACCGTGCGCAATTCAAGTTGTTTGCGTTTTCGTGCCCGAGATAGCTGCTCGCCGAGGGTATGCGGGCACCCAATTGTGCGCTTGGTAAATGCCGCCATAAAATGAAAAACGAATGATACACGGTGGGTAGTGCCTGCTCGTACCGTTGTGGTGATTGTACTCTTACCCGTGCAAACCCGTCTTGTGCACAACTACTTCCCACCGAGCCACACCAAGCGTATGCTCGGCTGTATCCACCTTAAAAAGGAGTACGAATAGAACAATGAATACGAGCTTTCAAATGCAGATGACAGCTGAACTGCTGAACATACAGGCGGTAGATCTGATTCGACAGTTTGATCCTGCTCATTTCGATCCCACTCGTGGGATCGATCACTGCCTTCAACGATTTGGTGCCGAAGGTGTCACCAACGTCGAGATCTGTACCCATCTTCAAATTAAGCTCCAACCGTTCAAGACTGCCACGCAGTATCTCGATGCCATCATCACTGCCTATCGAAAAAAAGATCTTTCTGATGCCGGCATCTACCTTCGACTCAAAAAATGGACCCAGCTCCGTACACCAAAAACACAACCCTATCACCAGGCAATCGCCACCGCGCTTGCCCTTCTCGAAGCCACCTAACGGTGGCTTTTGTCCTGTCAAAATGCTGAGGGGTTTTGAGGAGGGCGGGGGCCCATGTTAGTTGGCTGAATTGGGGTGGAGGCAACTGGGCCGAAGCCGGAGTCAAGGCCAGTCAGGACATCGCGTGGCTTGGCGCCGTCGGCCGGCCCAATCACGCCTTGATCTTCGAGCAAATCGAGGAGGCGGGCGGCGCGGGCGTAGCCAACACGGAGACGGCGTTGCAAGAGCGAGGCACTGGCTTTGCCGGCGTTGATCACCGTCTCTTTCGCCTGTTCGTACATGTCATCATCAATCTCACCATTACCACCGTTTGCGCCACCACCAGCTGCGCCATGCGGCGAGTAGTTCATGACCTCTTCGTCGTACTGTGGCCCACTTTGCTCCTTGAGGAAATCGGTAACGTTCTTGATTTCTTTCTCGGTGATCAAGCAGCCCTGGATCCGCTTGGGCTTGTTGGAGAAGTCGCTCGAGAGGAAGAGCATGTCGCCCCGGCCGAGTAGCTTCTCGGCACCAGCCACATCGATGATCGTTCGCGAGTCAATCTGACTAGCCACCGCAAAGGCGACACGAGTGGTGATGTTGGCCTTGAGGAGGCCAGTGATCACGTCAACCGATGGGCGCTGGGTGGCCACGATCAAGTGCATGCCAACGGCCCGGGCCATCTGGGCCAAGCGAACAATGGCCCCTTCCACTTCTTTGGCCGAGGTGGCCATGAGGTCGGCCAACTCATCAATCACAATGACAATGTAGGGCAGCTGCTCGTCCTTGAACTTGGCGTTGTACGAGTCGATGTCACGGCTGCCAACTTCCTGGAACCGCTTGTAGCGCCGTTCCATCTCGATGAGCGCCCACTTGAGCGTATTAACCGTCTTATCAGGTTCGGTGATCACCGGCGCCAAGAGGTGCGGGATGTCATTGAACTGGGTAAACTCGACCCGCTTTGGATCGACTAACAACATCCGCAGCTGCGAGGGCGTGTTCTGGTAGAGCATGCCGACGATCAAGGAGTTGATGGCAATCGACTTACCCGAACCGGTCGAACCGGCAATCAGCAAGTGCGGCATCTTTTTTAAGTCGGCAATGATTGGCGCGCCCGCTGCATCACGCCCAACCGGAATCGAGAGGTTACTCTTGAGGCTCTTGGCCTGCTCGGTCTCAAGGAGTTCACGCAGAGTGACCATGGCGGCCGTCTTGTTTGGCACCTCAATACCCACCGCAGCCTTGCCCGGAATTGGCGCCTCAATACGGATGCCACCAGGTGCGGCCAGCGTCAGCGCCAAGTCATTGGCGCGTGAGGTAATCTTGGTCAGCTTGACGCCATCGTGCGGTTTGAGGGTGTACTGGGTAACGGTTGGGCCAATATTGACGTCGCCCATTGCCACCTCAACCCCAAAGTCCTTGAGCGACTTCTCAATGATCTCGACGTTCTTGACCACATTGCCAGGATTGGCCTTGCCGGTGGGGTAGTTAAGTAACTCAAGGGGTGGAAACTCCCAGTCGCCGGCCGGTGCTTGGGTGTGCGGCTTGGTGGCCATTGCCATCGTCGTTACCTGCGCGACTGGCTGCTGAGCGGCACTCGCCACACCTTGGAGCTTCTTACGAACGGCCTCAAAAACCGAGACCCGGGTCTCTTCGGGTTTGTTCTCGCCGCCAGAAGCATCACGGATCATCGGCTCGGGTGTGGCTGCCTTGAGGAGCACCAGCAAGCCTCGCAACGAGGTGTTCATGACCAGCAAGATCCCAACGACCATCAATACAAACAGCACCATCGTGCCAGCCACACTGCCAAACAAGGCATCAACGAAGTTGAGGGTAGTCTTACCAACCACGCCGCCGTACGGATGGACGACACCCGAGAGCGAGAGAACGGCTAGCAAGGCGCCGATGAGCGCGGTTGAGCGCAGCGCGAAGCGGTTGGGATCCCAGACAACGACGCCGGTGCCAATAAGCACGATCGGTACAGCCACCCGAATCCCACCGAAGAGCACAGTCAAAAAGCCGTCGAGGCCAGCCCCGATCTTGCCGGCCGCCCCAACCAAGGCTAAGAGCTCCAAAATGCCGATGGCACCAAGCAGCACCGCCACGACCTCACGGGTCGTCTCGGGGTTGATCGACCAGTCGAAGTATGACAGGACTGATCGGGCGGATTGTCGTCGGCGTCGCTTGGCCACAGCCCTCCAGAATGCTGTTGCATTGTACCAGATGCAGCGCCCCGACAGCACGAACCCCTTGTCTTTATCAGCTAGTACACAAAACAAAGCACCCCTTGCGGGGTGCTTTTCAATCTACTCTTACAAAAGAGTTTTAGACCTCGATAATCACCGGAATGACCATCGGTCGGCGTTGGGTGTAGTCGTACAGGAACTGGCCGAGGTCGTCTCGGACCGATCGTTTGACGTACTCCCAATCCATGGGCGACTTCTTGTTGTGGTGGTCAAAGAGCCGGGTGATCTCGTGCCGGGCCTTCTGGATGAGATCCTTGGCATCGCGCATGTAGACGAAGCCGCGCGAGATAATGTCCGGGTTGCTGGTGAGCGTACCTGCCCGCTTGTTGACTGTGAGAATGACCATGAAGATACCTTCTTCGGCCATAGCTTGGCGGTCACGAAGGACAATATTGCCCACGTCGCCGACACCTAAACCGTCAATCATGACGTAGTTAGCCGGAATCTTCTCGGCCCACTTGGCTTTGCCTTGGTCGAACTCGAGCACAGCGCCGTTCTCACCGACAAAAATGTTGGCTGGCTCGACGCCCATCTCAACGGCGAGCTTGGCGTGCGCCTTCAACATCCGGTACTCGCCGTGGAGCGGCATGAAGTACTTTGGCTTCAGCATGGCGATCATCATCTTCAGCTCTTCTTGCTTGGCGTGGCCAGAGGTGTGGATGTCGAGCTCACCGCCGTAGATTACCTCGGCACCCTCTCGAAAGAGGTTGTCGATGGTTTCGTGGATCGCATGTTCATTGCCCGGAATCCGTGAGGCCGAGATAAGGACCGTATCGCCCTGCTTGATCTTGACCTGGCGGTGTTCACCCGTCGCCATGCGGACCAAGGCCGAGTATTCCTCACCCTGTGACCCGGTACAGATAATCGTTAACTTGTTGTCGGGAATGTTCCCGATCGACTTAATGTCGACCAAGATGTCTTTTGGCGCATGAACGTAGCCGAGTTTGAGGGCGGCATTGACGTTGCGTTCCATCGAACGACCCGAGACGGCAACTTTGCGGCCGTACTTAGCTGAACAGTTAATCGCCATTTGCAGACGGTTAATGTTTGAAGAGAACGAGCCGAAAATGATCCGACCGGTATCTTTCTTCATGTTGAAGATCTTGTCGATATCAGTTTGGACGACCTGCTCACTAATGGTGTAGCCAGGAATATCAGCATTGGTCGAGTCGCTCATCAGCAGTAGAACGCCCGCTTGGCTCATCGAGATGAGTTTGGCGTAATCGCATGGTTCGCCCCAAACTGGGGTGTGGTCGAACTTCCAGTCGGTACAGTAGGCAACCGTGCCCTCTGGCGTGTGGATTGCCAAGCCGACGGTATCTGGCACTGAGTGGGTGAGCGTGAACAAGTCGACGGTGAAGACGCCAAGGGTAATGGTGTCGCGCGCCTTCACAATCTGAATCTTCTGCGTAATGTTGTGCTCTTCAAACTTCGACTCGATCAGCATCGCCGTCAGCGGCAGGGAGTAGAGCGGCACGTTGCCCAGTCGTGGCAGGTGGTAGGGCAAGGCCGAGATGTGGTCTTCATGGCCGTGGGTAAAGATGAAGCCGCGCAACTTGTGGCGGTTGTTAGTCAGGTAGCTAATGTCTTGAATCACCAAGTCGATACCTGGCATCTGCTCGGACGGGAACAAGCCGCCGGCGTCGACAACGATAATGTCGTTGCCGTACTCAAAGGCAGTCATGTTCATACCAACCTCGCCCATACCACCAAGTGGAATGACGCGCAGCTTGTTGACTGGTGGACGAAAGGTCCGTGATTCGGCAGTCACAGCGACTGGCTGGGCGGCACGAAGGTGGATACCCGGTGTTTCAGCCCGTTGGACCATCTTCTTCTTTGGCGGACGGAAATCGCGCTGGCGATCGCCAGTACGGCGTGGCCGATCACTCGGTTTATTGTCGGGGCGGTTATTTGGACGTGGTGGTTGGGCCGACTTGGTCGGTTGGGTATTCGTCACTGGTTTCTGTCCTCCGGTTGACTGCGGTTGTGGTGCAGGATTCGTTGGCTTTGGATCTGGTTGTTTGGATGCGTGATACGCAGTAAGTCCCATAGAAAAATAACGCTCTCCTTTAGGAGCGAGTATCGGGCGATACTAGAATGAAAACTGGGCGAGATGCCGCAGTCGTAGCACAAGTGTGCATAAGTAGTTCGTGATTATGATCGTGCGGCTACCTATAGTTCTTCTGAAGAAGGTAGCAGCGAAGATGATTCATCCTAGCATTGAGGGATGGGATTGTCAAGATGGATAACCTCATTTTGGGCAAAAAGGAGGTGGCGATTGCTCGCCACCTCATAGGTGTCACTTGTTAAACTCTGGGTCCCGACCGTTGCGCACGGATTGCGGCGATCTTCTTCCGTTGCCAGAAGAAGATGAATACTGGTAGGTGGATTTGATGATAGCCATGACTCGGTCCGAGCTCTATCGTCCACCAATCGATCTCGGGAACGATAAGTCTTACCAAGATAGAGCGAAAACGATCACCTATCGGCCGTTGCCGGTTGGTTTTCTCCCTGCTGCTCATTGGACGAGACCCCCACCCTCTGGCAGCGAGAGCTGCGTATTGACAGAAATCGCCGCCTCCTTGGCCTCTCCGTACCAGATTCGCTTTGAGTCACTGTCTATGTGTAGACGGCTCACAAGCTCCTCGGCCATTGAGCGCAAGGCTTGTTGCGTCTCCTGTGCCAGCGCCTGCTTATAGACACAGCGGACGAGGTTTCCGGCTCCGAAGATTTCGCCCCGTTGGTTATAGCATCGGAAATCGAGTTTCAACCTGTCATTGATCGAGCTACCGACACTCGTCTCCGTCACCATCATCCCGATGACGAGCAAATCGGCTTCGGCGATCGGACTCGGTGCATCGGCAACGTCCAATCCCTTGAACAATTCCTGCGCCCGTTTCCGGTTAGTCACGATGCAGCAACCATTGCCTTCCAGAATTCGATTCATGATCTCGCCCTCGATCTCGTGAGCCGAACCGTTAGATTGAAAGCAAGCAACGCCAATTCGTACCTTATGAAGATCATTTTTTGGGTACTGGCGCAAGCCAGTCATTGCTTCTTTCCGACCAACCTTGTGGTCAGCCCAGATGTAGACTCCAAAAACAGCGGCAGCGAGTGCCAATCCTTCGACGATCATTCTTCCCTCATTCTGGCGTCGGCAGGACACACGCCCACCACACCCAGTAGTTATTCAGTTGTTAAGCCGAACAGGTGTGTATACACCAAAACCACCCTCATGTCGAGGGCGATGCGACTGCATTAAACGTCGGTGATCTCTCCACCTCCCGGGTTCCACCCTTAGGGTGGACACTTAAACCTATAAAGAAATGTCCTATATTCCTTTACGATCTGCACCGAGCGGCTTGGCCAAATTGGAGGAAGTAACTGTTAGTGTCGGCGCCCATTCCATGATCTTCGCTATCCGTAAGTGCAATAAGAAATTGCTCCTTGGCACGTAACACTTCCTTCGTACGAGGTGAGTGATCGCGAACCAGCTGCTCGGTAGTGGCATCAAACAGATCAAGCGCGCGAAGCATGGCCTGCTGGCTTCGATCGGGCTTACCAACCTGTTTCGCCTCCAACGAGCGGCCGACTTCACTGCCGATATTCGCCATTTGATCGATGAATGACCGCTCTTGCCAAGTTGTCCGATCAACCTGATACGGACTCATGAGTGAACCACCTGTGCAACCAACGTGCGAATCTTCTGCTGCAGCTCTTCACTCTCCACAGAACGAGATCGGTTCTGTTGACTTGGTCGAATATTAATCATCGAATCAAACCCAACAAAGTCGTCGGTGCCAAACTGCTCTGGATACAAGTTGATCCCCCAAAGATCTTGCTGTTTCGAGCCGCTTTCAAGCAAAAAAGCTTCCTCGTCGGCATGCATTTCGGCGTCAACAACCACCATCCCTCGCTCAAGATCAACAACCGCCTTCACAAAATCCCCGTACATCCGCTCGGCCATTCCCTGGAGCTCAGCAACTGAAATAGAGTCAATCTGTTTCATACACCCATTCTACAGCAACGCGCCCTCCGAGGAAGGCGCGTTGCCATGCATAAAGTTCTCTTTTACTACATCGCTTGTTTGATCGAGAGGGCGATGCGGCCGCGTTCGGCGTCGACACTTAATACTTTGACTTTGACCTTGTCGCCAACCTTGACCTTGCTCGAGACGTCGGCAATCCGCTCGGAGGCAATTTCGGAGATGTGAACCATGCCTTCTTTGCTTGGCAGAACTTGGACGATGGCGCCAATTTCGGCACCGGTCATACGGTTCTTTTGAATACCAATCACCTCGCCCTCATAGATCTGACCGATTTCAACGTCGGCAACCATCGCCCTGATCTTGTCGGCCACAATCTGGGCCTTTGCGGAGTCGGTTGAGGCGATCGAGACGGTACTAGTGGCATCATCAATATCGATCGAGGTGACGGTTTTCCCGCCGGCTTCCTCGATGAGGGCGCGAATGATCTTGCCGCCCGGCCCGATGACGTCGCCAATTTTATCGTTTGGAATCTGGAAGGCGATGATCCGTGGGGCAAATGGCGAGAGCTCGGCCCGTGGAGCCGCCAACGCCTTGGACATATTCTCAAGGACAACCATGCGGCCAGCGCGAGCGCGCTCGAAGGTCTCTTCGATAATCGCAATTGGTAAGCCCTTGACCTTCATATCCAACTGGATCGCGGTGATACCTTCGGTCGTACCGGTGACCTTGAAGTCCATGTCGCCGCCAAAGTCCTCGATGCCCTGGATGTCTGTCAGCAGCTGGTAACCCTTGGTTGGGTCTTCGTCGAAACCCTCTTCGGTAATCAGCCCAATGGCAATACCACCGACTGGCGCCAAAATTGGCACGCCGGCGTCCATCAAGGCGAGAATCGTGCCACAGGTCGAGGCCATCGAGGACGAGCCGTTCGAGGCTAAGACTTCTGAGACAACCCGGATGGTGTAGGGGAACTTGTCGATTGGGGGAATAACTGGAATCACCGCCCGTTCGGCTAAGGCACCGTGACCAATTTCACGCCGGCCAACCGAGCGCATTGGCTTGACCTCACCAACCGAGAACGGTGGGAAGTTGTAGTGGTGCATGAAGCGCTTCTCGCCCTCTTGCTCCATGTTCTCGATGACTTGGCCCTCGCCTGGCCCTGCCAGCGTCACAATTGAGAGGACCTGGGTTTGGCCACGACTAAAGAGCGCCGAGCCATGGGTGCGTGGCAGAATAGCGACTTCCGAGGTCAGCTCGCGGATCTCGTCGATCTTCCGGCCATCGGGACGGGTATGTTCGTTGATAATAAGATTCCGAACTTCCTTCTCGACTAATTCGCTGAAAGCATTCTTGAGCTCGGCCTTCTTGTAGTCGCCTTCAAATTTCTTGAGCACATCAGCCTCGTGCTCCTTGAGCTTGGCCTCGCGATTGAGCTTGTCCATCTCTTTGACCGCCTCGATAATCTGCTCACCGAGATGTCCCTCTATCCCTGCGTGGATTTCGTTCTCTGCTAGGGCAATATCGTGTTTCTCTTCGGTGCGGCACTCCTTCGCAATTTGCTCCTGTAGATCGAAGAGTGGTGCCATGGCCTCTTGGCCAAACTTGATGGCGTCGACCACGACTGCTTCTGGCAGCTGACTCATGCCAGCTTCGAGCATCATGACACGGTCACGCTTGGAGGCGATGACGATGTCTAAGTCACTGGTTTCCTGCTGCTGCAAGGTTGGATTGACGACAAACTGGCCGTCAATTCGGCCGACACGGATGCCGGCGATAGGACCCTGGAAGGGGGCCGGGGTGAGCATTAAGGCACATGACGCACCGAGCATGGCGGGCATGTCGGGATCGTTCTCGCCAACCGAAAGGACGGTCACAATTACCTGGACGTCGTTACGGTACCCTTTTGGAAAGAGGGGGCGGAGCGGACGGTCGATCAAACGGGCGTTGAGGATGGCGTTGTCGCTTGGCCGACCCTCTCGCTTGATGAAACGTGAACCACTGATCTTGCCAGCCGCGTACAACCGCTCCTCGTAATCCACCATTAATGGGAAGAATTCGATCCCATCGCGCGGCTCGTCACCTACTACAGCAGTGACCAGCACCACGGTATCGCCGTACTCCACCTTGACGGCACCGTCAGCCAACTTGGCCATCTGGCCAATCGTCAGCTTGAGTGACTTACCGGCGTAGTCCACCTCATATGTTTTAATATCTGACATGCAAAGCCTCGCTTCTGCAGCGAGGCTAGGGTAAGGAGACCAACTCCTTTCTATAAGGAGGCAACCTTCTTACGCTTGCGCATCGCTGCGCTATTTAATACTAGTTTACTTTCGGAGTTTCAGTTCGGCAACAAACTTCTTGTAGGTCGCGTCGTTAGAGCGCGCCAAGTAGTTCAGCAGGCGTCGGCGCTTGCCAACCATGATCAGCAATCCGCGGCGGGCGTCGTGATCCTTTGGGTGGAGCTTGAGGTGTCGGGTCACTTCGTCCATCTGATCGGTCATAATGGCAATTTGGACCTCGGTCGAGCCGGTATCTTCTTTATGGGTCTGGAACTTAGCAACTAACGATGATGGCGCTTCTGGCTTAACAACAACTGTTTTGGTGGCTTTTGACGCCTTTACGATGGCGGTTGGGGTTTTCTCGGCCTTGACGACTGCTTTGGTGGCAGCTGGCTTCTTAGCGAGTGCTTTGGTTGGGGTCTTTTTTGTGGTGGATTTTGTAGTGGCCATAGTGTTCCTCAAATTATTGTGGAAGTGTACCAGATCACGCCTTATGGCGCAACGCTACGCAACTGGCGCAGTTGCCGCTGCGTTGTCGATGGCAGCTTGGCGTTCTTTCAAGCTAGCAACGCTTGGGATACTTGGTTGTGTCGCCGCAGCTGGCTGGGGTACTGCATGCACTGGTGCCGAGGCTCCTGGAACGACAAATTGGTTTGGCTGTCCGCCAGCTTGTGGAGTCTGCTGGGTCAGGTGGGCCTCTTGAAAAGTACGGATCTTCTCGAGGACATCGGCCTCGTTCTCAATGAGGGAGCCGTTGGCAATGCGGAAGGCTGCCGCCATCTCGTGGCCTCCGCCACCAAATAGTTCGGCGACTTGGGCCACAGAAACAAGTTTGTTGACACCACGCAAGCTACCGTGCAGGTTCTGCTGCTTTTCTGAGAGCAACAGGGCAAAGTCGATGTTTGGCGCGGTCTTTAAGAGCTCGTCGATGACACCCGTCGTCTCGGTTTCACTGGCGCCGAAGGTGCCAAAATCGCTCCCCGAGACGGTGGCCCACAGAAACCGGTGGGTCTCATCGTACTGGACTGATGAGAGAATCTTGCCCCACAACTTGAGGGTTGAGAGCGACTTGGTCTTGTAGATATGTTGGACAATTTCCTGCTGCCTGGCACCAGCTGCCACTAACTGGGCGGCCACGGTGAAGGACTTTGGCGTTGTGTTGGTGTTCTGGAACGAGCCAGTATCGGTGGTAATACCCGTCAACAACAAGGTCGCAATATCAGCATCAATCAGTGATGGGGTTTTGCCACCATCAGCTGGCTTGCCGAGCATCGAGAGTGATTCTAGGAGCGAAACCAGGATCTCAGCCGTACTCGTCGCCGTCAGATCGATCCAGTTGACCTTACCGAAGTAGTCGTTACCTGGGTGGTGGTCGATGTTGATGATTGGGGTCTCGTAGAACAGGCTGGTGTACCGGTCGTAGATCGATCCGAGTCGGTCGACGTCGTTCGTGTCGAGGACGAAGATCAGGTCGGCACTGGCACCAGTTGAGCTAAAGGTCACCATCTCGGGGGTAATTGCCCCACGCTTGGTCTTAATAACAATATTGAGCTTCTGTTCTTCAGCGACGTTCTTGTAGCCAAGCTTGTCGACCTCGATGGTAGCCGTGTTAACCGAGATCACAAATTCTGGATTGGCCGCTAGTTCACTCACCACCTGGTCGGCAGCTGGTAGAAACTGGAAGGTTGATGGCACCGGGTCACTATTGGCCACCACGACCTCTTTCCCAAGCTTACGCAGTGCCAACGTCAAGGCCAACGACGAACCGAGCGCATCGCCGTCGGGTCCATGGTGCGAAAAGACCACAATCCGCTTGGCGTTTCGAACCAGATCAACTGTTTGCTGCTTGGGTGTTTGTTCCATAGGAAGAGGAATCCGCAATCCCTCCACCGATTAGTTGGTCATCGTACCTTGGAGAACGGGGCGCTGTCAATGCAAACGACAAGAGAGTCTAGCCATTGAGCCCTGGGTCAATACTTGCTAAGCTCTCGGTATGAAATCGGCCAAGCCAACCACAATTCGTGTCACGCTTCATCAAGAAAAAGATGGCACATACTGGGCTGATAGTCCCGATGCGGCTGGCTGCTTCACCGTGGGCAATACAATAGATGCGACCCTTGCGAATATGCAAGATGCTATTCGTACGCACTTTGAACTGTCTGCAAAAGCACCTATCCAGATCGAGCCAACGGTATCTGCCAAACTCACGCTTTCATGAGCGAGCGGACACCCACTTTTTCGTCGAAAGATCTGATCCGAGCCCTGTTGCAGCTCGGATTTCTTATTACCCCCGGTGGCAAGGGGAGCCATACAAAATTGACTCATCCAACTGCGCGTGGCGCACTGACAATTCCAAAATCGAAAAGCCTTGGTATTGGTATTCGTACCGCCCTCCTAAAACAGATCGAGCGAATGGGCACTGATCGAACCGACCTACTGGATCAACTATAAACATGAGAAGTGTTTACACTCCCCACCTGTTCTGTTAAAGTTCGCGCATGCCAAATACATCCTCAGCTACCAAAGCCCTCCGTCAGGCGCAGGCACGCACGATTGCCAATGCCTCATTTAAGATTGCTCTCAAAAAATCCATTAAGACCGTTACGAAGGAAACGCTGGCCAAGACCACCTCGCTGATCGACAAGGCCGTCAAGCGCCACCTGATCCACCGCAACAAGGCCGCCCACATGAAATCACAGCTGGCCAAGGCCCACGGCAATCCAACCTCGAAGCGACCAGGCGCCGGTGTCACGGCTGCGAAAACCGCAAAGCCAACCAAGGTCAAGGCAAAAATCACCAAGTAACTCGAGCTTTCACCCCCTAAACAGGCCCTGCACAACGCAGGGCCTGTTTGTTTCCAATTGCTATACTAGTTCTATGCCTCCAACACCCAGCGAACCGACACCAATGCCACAAAATAGTAGCCCCGTGCCAGTCCCACAACCACCAATAGCCCCCACGCCAACTACTCCTGTTGCACCAGCTGCCGTAACGCTTTCAACGCCATCAGATCCACACGGCGCCTTCGTTGGCCGACGGGTGGTTGGCTCGGAACGGCTCTTCCGCGGGATCAGCTACGGCTTCGAGCTGTTGCGCGGCATCTTGATCATTATCATCCTCCTTGTCCTCTTTAACCTGTTCGTCGCCACCGTCTTCCGCATCAGCGGCGAGAGCATGTTCCCCAGCTTCCTCGACGGCCAGTTCATCCTGGTTGATCGTTTAAGCTACATTGTCAGCGAGCCAATCCGCGGCGACGTGGTGGTGCTTCAGTTTCCTGGCGATCCAACCCGGCGCAAGTTCATCAAACGAGTCATTGGCTTGCCGGGTGAGACGGTTCGAATCGAAAACAGTGTCGTCTTCGTCAACGACGAGCCGTTGCCCGAAACCTACCTGCCAAAACTGCTCCAAACCGCCCCAAACCTGACTCGACTCCTCCGTAGCGACGAGGTCTTTGTGATGGGTGACAACCGCCCGAACTCGAACGACTCCCGCTTCTTTGGCCCAGTACCGAAACGGAACCTGATTGGCGTCTCGCGTGCCGTCCTCTCGGGCGAGGCCTTTGGCTTCGTCGCTCAGCCGGCGTTCTAGTAAGACGCCTCGTCTTCAGCCATAATCGGCCTATGTCATCAACTGCCCCTCTGATTAGCGTTGTCATTCCTGCCAAGAACGAGGAGCAGTCGCTGCCAGCAGCTTTGGATGCCCTCAACAGCCAAGTTGGCCTCGACCGTACCCTGTACGAGGTGATCGTCGTCGACAACAACTGCACCGACCGAACTGCCGAGATCGCTAAATCACTGGGAGCAATTGTCGTGAAGGAGCCAAAGCCAGGTATTGGCCATGCTCGAGCAGCCGGCTTTGCTATTGCCAAGGCGCCGCTTATTGCCACCACCGACGCCGACTCAATCGCGCCCGAGAGTTGGCTCAACGACATCCTGGCTGCCTTCAATGATCCCAAGGTCGTGGCCGTTGGCGGACCAGTCACCTACGATATTAGTGGCGAGGTGCTGCACGCCGTCGTCAACCGCTCGATTCCATACCTGCACGAGATCGACCGACTGATTCATGCCGACGCTTACCATCTGATTGGCGCCAATATGGCCGTTCGGAAAACTGCCTTTGATCACATTGGTGGCTGGCACGCTGAGCTCTCGCTCGGTGAGGATATGGATCTCTCACATCGCATCGCCAAGGTTGGCAAGATCGCCTTCTTACCCGACAATCGGGTCAAAACGTCCGACCGCCGCTTCCAAACGGTTGGCCCACAGCAACTCATTATCTACCTTGGCAACTACATCGAACTGACCAAGCCTGGGGACGCAGTCCGTAAGCAGCTCGAATCTTTCATCGAACGGATCCGAAACCAAGAAAAGTAGGGTTAGATCGTCCCTGGTTCGCGAGCACCAGCCAGATCCGAGGCGACAGTCCCAATGAAGGGGAAGAGGGAGTTAGCAAACTCATCGATGACGTGAATATCGGTGGTGCTGGTGTACCAAAGGGGCGTACTGAAAGGCAGATCCAAAAAGCGCTCGGTCCACTCCACCTCGACCCCAAAGACAATCGCGTAGGGGAGATAGCGTTCGTACAGGCCCTGGGCGTTCACATCCTTGAGGGTTGATGGATCAATCGCCTGACGCCGCTTCAAAAAGTTCTTAAACTCAATCCACTCACGGTAGCTTGTTAGGCCAGTACTTGTCCGCTGGGGGAGGAAGGGGATGATCCGCTGCATGACGATGCCGACAAAAAAGAGGCCGACCCAGCCGAGTAAATAGAAGTACGGATCCGGCCCAACCGCAACGCTGAAGACAAATCCAAACAACGCCAAGCCAATCACGACGAAAGAGAGGGTTCGAAACTGGCGGTAGCCAGTTTGCGGATTTTTGATGAACCACTTGCGATCAACGGCCGCTTGGTACATCTGCAAATACACCTCGGCAATCTTTCTAGAAAAGACGTGGGCGCCAAGTCGCAAGGCCATGTCGGCTGTGGTCGTGCGCAATGAGTCGGCCTTGAGCATTTTCTCGAGCAGCACACTTTCGAATGATGCCAATGATGACTGCCCCTCAGCTCCCGGCAAATCTACCGGCCGTTTCTTGCCAAAGGTAAAGCCCTCGGACCGATGAGTAATTTGCAAGTACCCCCGTTCGGCTAGGTGCAACAGCGTTGCAGCTAGTGAGCGCGGCGAGACCTTACCCTCAACGAGTACGCCGGCAACGGCTGGTGGCGTGTCGTCGGGTGGCGCGGTCCGTTCATCGGTGGTATTTGCTCCCCGCCAACCCCGCATGGCAATTTGGAGCATAAGGAGTAATACAAGTGAGGCTGCAATTGGCAAGCCTACCGCCACCACCAGCCAAGTTGAGGCAGGCAAGGTACGCAAGCCGTCCGAGATTGCCCGGATAAAGGATGGCGTAATGCTGCCTTTTGGCAGCAACAATTCCATTCGGTACTCGGCATTCGGCGTCAGGTTGAAGGCCGTAAAGGTGATGGTCCGTGATGAAGTAATAATTGGCTCCGGTGCCTGCACCCCAAATGAAGCCGCATGGCGGGCAACCACCTTACTAGTATCGACATCTCTCGGCAGGTGAACAATCGTGGTCAGCTGACTAATGAAAGCGCCATCCTGTTGGTAGGCTTGGTAGTCGAATCGGTCAGACTCACGGTCAAACCGCACCAAGCCTCCGTACGACTCGCCGTTGATCACCGCATTGCCACCGTCTTTCAGCTCGACGTCGAGCGTCACCACCGACGAGGTGGCAAGTGTCGGACGAGCAGTACCCGATGCCTCGCTTACCTGCGAACGGGTATACCAAACACCACCAGCTGCAACGATACCAAGCGCCAGAAACAGCACGAGTTGCTTCCAATAAATGCTAAAAGACATACCCCTCCTCGAATACCTAGCGGCCAGCAAACTGGGTGGCTGTTCGTAGCAGTAAGAGTTCTAGGCCAACCTCACTCATCATTGTACCATTCTTGAGTCCAGCATCGAGTTTCACCAACTGACAGTACAGTCCGGCAAGCTGCGGCAGCGTTACCCGCTTGGCTGTTGCCAGTTGCTTCCCAATCACAAAGGGCTTCAGGCCAGTGATGGTGGCAAGCGCATTCGAATTGGTCGCACCCTGGTCGAGCCCGTCACGGATCAGCGCTAATGAGCGAAAGGTGCTGCCGACCATCGCGATCAGGTACTGCTCGTTCTCGCCCTGCGCAACGACAAGGCGGAGCTGCTTGACCACCTGCTCTTCCTTGCCACTCAAAATCGCATCAGTGAGGGCAAAGACACTCACCTCGGGCGAGCCAGTTATAATGCTTGTCACTAACTCGGCTGAAATCTGCCGCTCGCCGACAGGCTTATCTAATAGCGAGGTACCAAGTTTAGTGAGCTCGCTGGCCAAACGCCAACTATCTGTACCGGTCAACTCCAGTAGCTGCTCGCGGGCATTTGGTGCGATGGTTGCCTCATAGGGCCGAAGAAGTTGGTCGATCCACCGATTAAGCTGAGTACCCACCAATGGCTCGAATTCCTGCGAGGTCGCAGATTTCTTGAACAACTTAAACAAGGCCGTCCGCCGATCAGGAATGCCTGGTTCATAGACAACAGCCACAGTGGTATCAGGGATCTTGGGAAGAAGGGTCTCAAACTTTTCCTGTACCGACTTTGAGCCT
>JBBUCD010000004.1:0-12252 GCA_038057955.1 Patescibacteria group bacterium
TGTTAATTTACCGGATATGCCACCCAAAGGGTGGTCACCAACAAGGCGGCAATGCAAAGATAATTATTTATACGATTATTAAAATATCTTTGCTGCTGCATCTTTATAACGGGGAGCAATATTATTTATTGTTCAATTTAAAATAACAAGTTTTTCAAATTTGTCTGCCATAGCGCTCCTTCGTAGCTTCTACACTTGTATGTTGAGATATATTTGAATTTGTACCGAGAATCATACCTGGTCTCCAGGGTACTGTCAAACAGTATACCCTTACTTTGATCGGCCGGCAATCACCTCTTCGGCGACGTTCCGTGGCACTTCTTCGTACCTGTCGAACTCCATCGTATAGCTGGCGCGGCCCTGCGACATACTACGTAGCTGGGTGGCATAGCCAAACATTGATGAGAGTGGCACCTTGGCTGTAATTACCTTGGCGTTGCCGCGTTCGGTATTGGCCTCAATTCGTCCTCGCTTGCTATTGAGGTCGCCCATCACATCACCAAGAAACTCTTCAGGCGTGACCACCTCAACAGACATGACGGGTTCGAGGAGGACTGGATCGGCTTTCTTAGCTGCGTCTTGGAAGGCCATTGATCCTGCAATCTGGAAGGCCATTTCCGACGAGTCAACATCATGGAATGAGCCGTCATTCAAGGTTGCCTTGATATCAACGAGCGGGTAGCCCGCAACAATGCCGCGTGTCAGCGCCTCTTTAATGCCTTTTTCAGTTGGATTAATAAATTCCTTTGGAATTGTACCGCCAACAATCTTGTTTTCGAATATGAAGTGCTCGTCTGGGTGTTCAACTCGATCCTCTTCGGTAAATGGCGCGATGTCGATCACGGCATGACCATACTGACCGCGTCCACCAGTCTGACGAACAAACTTACCCTCGCCAGTCGCTTCGCGGCGAATGGTCTCGCGGTAGGCAACCTGTGGCCGACCAACAGTCGCCTCGACCTTAAACTCGCGCTTCATTCGGTCAACAATAATGTCCAAATGTAGCTCACCCATGCCAGCAATCAGCGTCTGGCCGGTTTCTGGGTTCGAGGTAATCCGGAAGGTTGGATCCTCTTCACCGAGCCGATTGAGGGCAATCCCCATCTTTTCTTGGTCGGCCTTGGTCTTTGGCTCGATGGCTACAGAGATGACTGGTTCTGGGAAGGTAATAGACTCGAGGAGAATCGGCTGGTCAATGTCGCAGAGCGTGTCACCGGTGGTGCCGTCAATGCCAACGGCGGCGGCGATGTCACCCGCAAACAACTCTTTCACCTCTTCACGCTGGTTGGCGTGCATCCGGAGAATGCGGCCAATCCGCTCTTTCTTGCCGGTACTCGAGTTCAAGACGTACGAACCCGACGTCAGTGTGCCCGAATAGAGGCGGAAGAAGGTCAACCTACCCACAAATGGGTCAGTTGCAATCTTGAAGAGTAGTGCCGAAAACGGTGACTCGTCGGATGCATGGCGCTCTAACGGCTCTTTTGTCTTTGGATTCAAGCCCTGGATAGCAGGCACGTCCTTTGGACATGGCAAGTAGTTGACAACGCCATCGAGCAGGAGCTGGACGCCCTTGTTCTTGAGCGCCGAGCCAGTGAAAACCGGAATAATTTTGCCAGCGACGGTGCCAGTGCGAAGAACAGCAATTAACTCTTCAATACTTGGTGTTTCGCCACCCAGATACTTCTCGAGCATGACGTCGTCGAGTTCGGCGATCCTCTCGATCAACTTGCCGCGCCACTTGGCAACATCCTCAATCATGTCAGCTGGTACCTCACCCTCTAACACATCAGTACCCATATCGTTGGTGTAGACGTACGAACGCTCTCGGATCAGGTCAACTAGTCCTTTGAAATCGCCTTCCATGCCAATTGGCAATTGGACAGGAATCGCATTGGCACCTAAGCGATCGAGGATTGAGTCGTATGAGCGGAAGAAATCAGCACCGGTCCGATCAAGTTTATTGATGAAACAGATACGGGGGACCTCATACTTGTCAGCCTGTCGCCAGACCGTTTCTGACTGCGGTTCAACACCCGCAACGCCATCGAAGACGACGACCGCGCCATCAAGGACACGCAACGAACGCTCAACCTCGACAGTAAAGTCAACGTGACCAGGCGTGTCGATGATGTTGATGCGGTGTTTATTAGTTGGATCGGTTGTTGGAGCCCAGAAAGCAGTTGTGGCGGCTGAGGTAATGGTAATGCCACGTTCGCGCTCTTGTTCCATCCAGTCCATCTCGGCTTCGCCCTCATGGACCTCGCCGAGCTTATGCTTCTTGCCGGTGTAGAATAAAATTCGCTCAGTCACCGTGGTTTTGCCAGCATCAATATGAGCGGCAATGCCGATATTTCGCACCTTTTCTAGTGGATACTCGCGTGCCATACAAAATCCTTTTCGACTCGCCTAGGCGAGCTCGTCATTCTCTTTATATTCGGATAGTGGTGTTATATCAGATTCGTCGGGTTCGCTCAATGATGGAGCTTGATCAAAAAAGAAATGCCATGGACGAACTGAGTCCACTCCACCCGGCCAAGCGCCCAATGATTTACTGTAGGCGGTGAAGATACCGTGAGCGATCCAACCCTGACGCTCACGCTGTTGCTGACACACATCGAGCGCTCGGTCGATCGACTCAATGCTTAACTGCTCTTGATCAGTGAGTACCGAACTCGTTTGCTGATAGCGTTGCCATCGCTCTTCCCCGGAATCAACCGATGTGAGTTCTGATGGTGATGCTAGTCGCAGCACCTCCTCGGCATCGACTTCGGCCTCTGCTAGACTGCTGTCATTTGCCTCTTCCGTCTTACTTTTCGTCGAGTAATGATACGGAAAAGATTTCTGTAGGACGCTCTGTCGTTGTGGCCACATCAGATCAAAACAGCGCTGCTCGATACTATCGAAGCTCCATCGAACAGCTTCATAGGCAGTTTGCATTGACGGTGCGTCTAGTTGCTCTCGAACTGGCTGGTTGTCAGGTAACAGATTTCCGGTCTGCAAATCAGATAGATGCAGCGAGGCGATTGCAGACTCAATCAACTGAAGATCAACAAATAGTTGCTCTCGCGAATAAAACCGCGGCAATTCTTTGATTTCGGCAGCACGCCACTTTTCCTGAAGAACCTCCATAAACTGAGGTTCGGACTCGAATCCCCCTGATTGTCGTTCGGACATACGGGTTGTTCTTACCTAGTAAAAAGTGAGATTAAAATCGGGCGTAGTGGGCGAAGGCCTTATTAGCCTCGGCCATACGGTGGACGTCGTCGCGCTTCTTGGCAGCGGTGCCTTCGTTCTTATAAGCGTTCATGAGTTCGGTTGCGAGCTTCTGTTCGATCTGACCGCGGGCTGAACGAGCGGCGCCAATGATCCAGCGCATTGCCAAGGCACGCTTGCGCTCAGCTCGAACTTCAACTGGTACCTGGTAGGTTGCGCCACCAATTCGCTTCGATTTGACCTCAACGAGTGGAGCAACGTTCTTGAGTGCGGTTTCAAAAACCGTCAGCGCTGGCTGCTTCAACTCTTTTTCCATCCGCTCGAAGGCACGATAGACAGCCTGCTGCGCTGTTTGGCGCTGGCCGCGTAACATGACAACATTGATAAATCGACTGACTGCCTCAGAGTGATACTGAAGATCAGGCATAACTGGTCGTTGTTTGACTGCTTTACTGCCTCGCATATTATGCTTTCTTCATGCCGTACTTCGAACGCGACTGCTTGCGGTTCTCTACGCCAGCGGTATCGAGGACGCCACGAACGATGTGATATCGAACGCCTGGCAAATCCTTGACTCGTCCGCCACGAATTAAGACAACGGAGTGTTCTTGTAGGTTATGATTCTCACCCGGAATGTAGGCTGTGACCTCGGCACCAGACGTCAAACGGACGCGAGCAATTTTTCGCAGCGCTGAGTTTGGCTTCTTTGGTGTCATGGTCTTTACCTGGACGCAGACGCCGCGCTTGAGTGGCGCACCCTTCACCGACAAGACGGGCTTGTTCTTGATGAAGTTGAATCCACGGTGCAAAGCTGGGGCCTTTGACTTCTTGACCCGCTTTGAGCGTCCACTACGAATAAGTTGGTTGATCGTTGGCATAAGTAGCTGTCATTGTATATGGTTACTGTCTCGAGGTCAATTGCCCATCTTTCGATAGCCTGTTCCAGCTGGGATCAAGCGACCGATGATGACATTTTCTTTCAAGCCTCGAAGTGGATCGACGGCGCCACGAACAGCGGCATTGATCAAGACGCTCGTGGTCTCTTGGAACGATGCGGCTGACAGGAAGCTGTCGGTGGTCAGTGCGACGCGGGTCACGCCAAAGATGAGTGGCTCCATGATTGGTGGGCTCTTCTTTCGCTTCTCGAGCCGCTTGCGTTCTTTCTCAACGGTTCGCCAGTCAACAATTTGCCCAGCCAGTAACTTGGAGTCGGCGCTATTGAGCACCTGTGACTTCGAGAACATCTGCCGCAGAATAATCTCGATGTGCTTATCGTTAATATCTTGACCCTGCGCAAGGTAAATCGACTGGATCTCTTGAATAATGTAGCGCTGTACGGCGACTGGCCCGAGGTACTTCAACATGCGTTGCAGGTCGAGATGTCCCTCGGTAATTGCCTGACCCCGATGAACGGTGTCACCGTCACGTACTTTCAGGCTCTGGTAGGCAGTCACTGGGTACTCATGGCTCATTGGCTCGAGACTTGTAATAGTGATCTTCTGACCAAGGACGCGGGCCTTGCCAGCAATTGAAGAGCGAATTGCCCGCTTACCACTCATTGATGCGAGCGTCTGCTTGGCACGAACAATCTCACCATTCTTGACGATAATTTCGTGCTCGGTTGGCACCTCATACAGTTCTTGACGCAGTTCTGATGAGATAATTTCAATGATCCGACCAGTTTTGCGATCTCGGATATGAACAGTGCCGTCGAGGTCACTCATAATAGCTAAACTTTTTGGCGTTCGAGCCTCAAACAACTCTTCAACTCGAGGCAGACCGGTCGTGATGTCCTCACCAGCAACACCACCCAAGTGGAAGGTTCGCAGCGTCAACTGAGTACCTGGCTCACCAATGGCTTGTGCAGCCATGATACCGACAACCTCACCTTGCTTGACGAGCTTGCCAGTCGCCAAATCGCGACCGTAACAGAACTGACAGATACCCCACTCGCTCTGACAGCCAATTGGCGATCGAACGGTAACCGTGGGGAGACTCGACTTGGTAATAGCTGCTGCCACTTCGACAGAGATCTCTTCTCCGGCAGGGGTCACTGTTGAACCATCAATCACAATCGGCTCAAGCGCGGTTCGGCCAACGAGTCGATCGCCGAAGGCTAGGTCTAACGCATCACTCTCCTCACGACGAATTTCAAGGCCGATCGTTGACTTACAATCGAGCATCGAGACAGTCACGTCTTGCGCCACATCGACTAATCGACGGGTCAGATAGCCAGCGTCAGAGGTTCTGAGAGCTGTGTCAGCACGACCCTTCCGTGCACCGTGTGTTGAAATGAAGTACTCAAGCTCCGTTAATCCTTCTTTAAAGCTCGAAATGACTGGTGTTTCAATCACCGCACCCGATGGGTTCACCACCATACCAACCATACCAGCAACCTGATTGAGCTGGCTGGCTGAACCACGAGCACCTGAACTCGTTGCAATATAGACTGGGCTATTCTTATCGAACCCATCAAGCATTGTCTTGCCAATAGTGTCGCGGACCTGTTCCCAGACTCGAATCGTCTGCAGTCGACGGTCGCTGTCAGCAATCAAACCCTGTGTGTAGAACTGCTGAATTTGGTTGACGGTTTTTGTCGCCTCAGCAATGATCTGCGGCTTGTCGCCCGGCGTGTAGATATCACTCATGGCGATTGTCATACCCGACTTTAAGGCGTGTTCAAAGCCAAGGAACTTAATCCGATCTACTAGTTCTGCAGTCACATCAGTTCCCAGCAACGTAAAGCACTGCTGTACCATCTGCTTGAGTGACTTCGCTGTCTGCGTCTCATTATTGAATCGAAGCTCTCGAGGCAGCACATTGTTGAAGAGGATACGACCAACTGAGGTTTCAACGATCTCTGACTCACCGTCCTCCTTGAGCGACATCTTAACCTTAATCTTGGCACGGACGTGTAGGTCACGCATATGATAGGCGAGAATTGCCTCGTTCTTTCCCGAATAGGCCTTTCCTTCACCTTTCACGCCATCTTCAAACGAGGTCATGTAGAAGACGCCGAAGACCATGTCCAAGCGTGGCGAAACGACTGGTTCGCCAGACGCTGGCTTCAGTAGGTTCTTACTCGAGAGCATGATCTCTTTTGCCTCACGCAATGAGGGCTCAGACAACGGCACGTGGACAGCCATCTGGTCACCATCGAAGTCGGCATTGTAGGCCTGACAGACAAGTGGGTGAAGCTGAATCGCCTTGCCCTCGATTAACACTGGACGAAATGCTTGGATACCAAGTCGATGCAGCGTTGGGGCGCGGTTCAACATGACAAACTTTTCAGAGGTCACGCGCTCAAGAACATCCCACACCTCTGGTGCACCGCGCTCGATCAGGCGCTGGGCATTCTTAACGTTCTGGATGTATCCTTCGCTGACCAATTTGCTAATCACGAATGGCTTAAACAGCTCGAGCGCCATCATCTTTGGGAGTCCGCACTGGTTGAGCTTGAGTTCCGGGCCAACGACAATGACGGATCGTCCTGAGTAGTCGACGCGTTTACCGAGCAGATTTTGTCGGAATCGGCCTTGCTTACCACGAAGCATGTCAGACAACGAACGGAGCCGACGCTGTGTTGCGCCGGTTGAAACAGCGCGGCTGCGACGAGCAGAGTTGTCGATCAAAGCATCAACGGCCTCTTGCAACATTCGCTTTTCATTCCGGCAAATAACCTCAGGAGCACCCTGAGAGAGCAACTTCTTCAGTCGATTGTTTCGGTTGAGCACCCGACGATACAGATCGTTGAGATCCGAAGCGGCGTACCGACCACCATCTAGCTGAACCATCGGACGCAGGTCTGGCGGAATCACTGGCAGACGCTGCAGAATCAACCACTCTGGTTTGATAACTGCTTGTCGCATTTCCGATAGCACTTGGATTCGCTTGAGTAGTCGACGCTTCGTTGACTCGCCAGCATCTTCTGCGCGTTCTGTCAGTGCCTTAATCGTGGTATCAACATCCAAATTCCGTAGTAGCTCAAAGATCGCTTCCGCACCAATACCAACGCGAATAACACCACCGTATCGCAGCGACATTTGCTGGTACTTCATTTCCGAGAGAATCATTTTCGGTGCTAAGCTAGCAAGCTCTTGCTTTGTTGCCTTGTAATTGATATCAAGTTCGGCCAGCGCTGCCTGCGGCTGTGTTTTGTCGTTGCGAAGCTCTTCATACTCTGTTTCGAGTTGACGAAGGAGATCGTCGCGTAATTCACTATCAACCTCCAAGACAATAAAACCAGCAAAGTAAATTACCTTCTCTAAGTCAGAGACTGGCACATCAAGAATCAAGCTAAGAATGCTTGGTACACCCCGAACGTACCAAATATGAGCAACAGCTGCTGCCAGCTCAATGTGGCCCATACGCTCGCGGCGGACCGAGGAGCGGGTGACTTCGACGCCACACTTATCACAAATAACGCCCTTGTAGCGGATTTTCTTGTATTTGCCGCAGTAACACTCCCAATCCTTCGTTGGTCCAAAAATGCGCTCGTCAAACAAGCCGTCGCGCTCTGGTTTCTGCGTTCGGTAGTTGATGGTTTCAGGCTTGAGCACCTCACCATACGACCAATCCAAGACTTTCTCAGGACTGGCCACAGAAATCTGGATCGAGTTGAAGTCCGCCAAATTAATGGTGCTCTGGTTTGTGCGCTTGCCCTTGATTGCGGTAGTTGCCATGGCCACTCCTACTCTGCTTTGACTGCGTCTGGTGCTGATTCAGCTATCATTGGTGGTTCCTCGTCCGGTAAAACAGCCAGAACCTCATCAATCACATCATCTCCCTCAGCTACTTCTGTCTCGTCATCGAGTATCGGCGGTGGAGCAACTCGCTTCCCGGCGCTGCCACTTGGATCGATTCGCGTACCGTCCTGGCTGATCAACTCGATATTGAGGCCCAGGCTCTGCAATTCACGAATCAAGACGTAGAAGGAGGCTGGAATTGATGGTTTGTGAATTTCCTCGCCACGAATGATTGACTCGTACGCCTTGCTTCGTCCGACCACATCATCCGACTTAATCGTCAGAAGCTCTTGGAGGGTGTGTGCGGCACCGTAGGCTTCGAGCGCCCAGACTTCCATCTCTCCAAATCGCTGACCACCGAACTGAGCCTTACCACCGAGTGGCTGCTGAGTGACCATTGAGTATGGCCCGATCGAACGAGCGTGCATCTTATCGTCAACAAGGTGAATCAGTTTCAGGATGTAGTTGTAGCCGACCGTTGTTTGTTGATCAAAAGGCTCACCGGTCCGGCCATCATACAGTTGCACCTTGCCACTCGCCGGCAAACCAGCTCGCTCGAGCTCAGTGTGAATCTGTGACTCTTTGACACCGCTAAAGGCTGGAGAGGCAATAGTGTACCCAAGCTCATGAGCAGCCCACCCAAGGTGTGTTTCTAAAATCTGTCCCAAGTTCATACGAGAAACAACGCCGAGTGGGTTCAAGATGAGATCAACAGGTGTACCATCTGGCAAAAACGGCATCTCAGCCTCAGGCAAAATAACCGAGATAACACCTTTGTTACCGTGACGTCCGGCCAACTTATCACCAACCGAGATTTTTCGCATCTGCGCAATCGAAACCTCAACTACCTGGTAGACACCAGACGACAACTCGTCGCCACCATCCTTCGAGAACAGCTTGATATCGACAACTTTGCCGCGCTCACCATGTGGCAACCGCAATGAGGTATCCTTGACGTCCTTGGCCTTCTCACCAAAGATAGCACGAAGTAGTTTTTCTTCTGCCGACAGCTCCGTTTCACCCTTTGGAGAGATCTTGCCGACCAAGATGTCGCCGGCACGAACTTCAGCACCAACTCGAACAACGCCTTGCTCATCTAAGTTTGCCAGCGCCTCTTCACCAACATTTGGAATATCGCGTGTGATCAACTCTGGACCAAGCTTCGTGTCACGAATCTCGATTGAATACTTTTCGATGTGAATCGAGGTAAATCGATCCTCGCGGACCAAGCGATCTGAGATGATAATAGCGTCTTCGTAATTGAGACCATTGTACGACATGTAGGCAACAAGAACGTTTTGACCAAGGGCCAGCTCGCCGCCCTGAGTAGAAGGCCCGTCAGCCAAGACATCGCCAGCCTTCACGACCTGGCCAGAGGTGACTAGTGGACGCTGATTGATACACGTTGCCTGATTTGATCGAATAAACTTGTTGAGGCGATACGCATCATGGGCAACGCCGTCTTTTGCTTTTACCTCAACTTCAATCTCGTTGCCGCTTACATAGCTGACGGTTCCGCTTCGCTTAGCAACGACAACTGCACCAGAGCTGACAGCGGCAGCTCCTTCCATACCAGTACCAACAAGTGGCGACTGTGGTCGGACAAGTGGTACGGCTTGTCGTTGCATGTTCGAACCCATGAGCGCCCGGTCAGGACGGTCATGTTCGATGAACGGAATCAGGGCCGTGGCAATTGAGATAATCTGCTTTGGTGAGACCGAGATGTAATCAACATTCGCAACCGCCTCAACCACTGGCTTGCCTGCTTTACGCACCACAAACCGATCAGCCACAAAGCTGCCGTCGCTATTCAATACCGATGCTGGCGCAATGACCACCTGGTCCTCACGAGAGGCATCCATGTACTCAATTGTGTCGGACACCGAATGTTTTGCGCCCTTATGGTCAATCTTCAGGTATGGCGTTTCGATAAATCCGTACCCATTGACCTTGCCGTAGCTGGCGAGGTAGCCCACGAGACCGATATTTGGTCCTTCTGGCGTTTGGATTGGACAAATTCTGCCGTAGTGCGAGGTATGAACGTCACGAACCTCAAATCCAGCACGCTCTCGCGACAATCCACCAGGACCAGTCGCGTTGAGCGTTCGCTTGTGCTCCAACTCAGCGAGCGGATTGGTCTGGTTCATGAACTGCGACAGCTGCGAGCTGGCAAAAAACTCTTGGAGTATTGCCACAACCGGCCGACTGTTGACCAATGAGGCTGGCGTGACTGAGATTGGATCGGCGACTGACATACGATCCCGAATAATCCGCTCTGTTCGAAGCAAGCCAACGCGGAGGCGCCCTTGGAGTAGCTCACCAACTGCTCGAACTCGACGATTCTTGAGGTGATCAATGTCATCTTGCTCGGCGGTTGGATCGTTGTTGAGACGAATCATCTCACGGATAACCTCGATCACGTCTTCGAGACGCAACACGCGGTACTCGGTCGTTTCTGGATGCTCGAGGCCCAATCGCTGGTTCATCTTGTAGCGGCCAACTTTGCCAAGATCGTAGCGCTTTGGGTTGCTCAACAGGGTCTGGAGGAAGGTCTTCGCTGTTTCAGGAGTTACCAGATCACCCGGGCGAATTCGTTTGTAGACCTCGACAAGTGCCTCTTCGTACGTTGCAGCAGGATCACGGGCTAGCGTTTGCTCGATATACTTATGATCTTCGTTGGTATCAACATCAGCAAACAACTCCTTCATCTTCGATTCAGAAAGGTTGCCGAGTGCCCTGAGCAATGTAGTAACCGGAATTTTACGTTTGCGATCAATCTTTACCGACAGTACGTCGCGGTTACTGGTCTCAAACTCGAGCCAGGCACCACGTGAAGGGATAATTTTGGCACCAAACAGACGTCGGCCGACAACGTCATCGGCGACAAACAAGACACCATACGATCGGACAATCTGTGATACAACAACGCGCTCGACACCGTTAATGATGAAGGTGCCGCGATCGGTCATAAGGGGAAAGTCGCCAAAATAGACCTCACCCTTCTTTGTCTTCTTTGTCACTTTATTGGTGAGTGTCACCTTGCAGTGCAATGAAGCCTTGTAGGTCAGGTTCCGAGAACTGGCGGTTGCTTCGGTAATTTTTGGTTGACCGAGCGTATAGTCGTCGAAGGACAGTGAGTAGCTCTCACCAGTGATATCTTCAACAGGCGAAATTTCATCAAACAGCTCTCTGAGCGCCTCTTTGAAAAACCATTCGTACGACTGTGTCTGGATCTCCATTAAATTCGGTAACGGTACCGAAATTGAGGACTCGTGAAACTGTTTTCGCGCCATGTCACTCCTTTGACAGAAGTGGATTACCTATCACAAACAGCTAAGCTACCCACGTAACATGGGTACCTACCAGATTGATTGTTCTGGACGTCTGTTGTGCCACTTCGCTCTCTTCCAAAGAGCCGGTTCCTTCTGTAGCTAGAACTGATTGTACACGCAGCACACTAGTTGTCAAGAGCACAAACCTTGCTAATCGCCTCTAGTAGCTCGGGAATGCATTCGCCGGAAGCAGCGCTCAAAGCAATTGGCTTGAGGTGGTGTAGACGTGCTAGTACCTCAGCTTTTGCTTCCGACGATAGGGTATCTACCTTTGAGACGACGACAATTTCTGGACGAGCGGCTAGTTCTGAATTGAATTCTTCAAGCTCACGACGGATTACCTTGTAGACGGCTTCGGGCTCTGGCTGCTGGGCATCAAGCAAGTGAACAAGCACCGTTGTCCGAAGCAAGTGTCGTAAAAACTGATGGCCCAAACCCTTGCCCTCTGAGGCACCCTCGATCAGACCTGGAATGTCTGCCACTACAATGCTGCTGTCGTGAATATCAACCATACCCAAATGTGGCTCAAGCGTCGTGAATGGGTAGTCGGCAATCTTTGGCCGGGCACGGCTGATTCTTGCCAACAAGGTTGATTTGCCAGCATTTGGTAGACCAACTAGTCCAACGTCGGCCAGATGTTGCACTTCAAGGTGCAGGGTCTTTTGCTCGCCTGGTACGCCTGGAATAGCCAGTGTTGGCGCCTGATTCGTTGGGGTGGCAAAATGAATGTTGCCGCGTCCACCGCGTCCACCGCGAGCAACACGGAAGGTGCCACTACCGTAGGTACCCAGGTCAACTAGCTGTCGTTTGCCACCAGTAGTCTCTTCATAAACGACTGTTCCCGGAGGAACCTCGATCACTATATCTGCACCGTCTCGACCATGGCAGCGCTTCCCCATACCTCCCTGGCCAGGCTCAGCTCGAAATGTCCGATGTGCTTGCACTCGAGCCAATCCGTGCAT
>JBBUCD010000005.1:0-5963 GCA_038057955.1 Patescibacteria group bacterium
AGCTTGGTGACAAACACATCCTGGGTGCCCCCGTTTGCTGCTTGGTATGGAGATACTGTTGGGTAGTCGGTCGAGTCGGTGTTACCGACAATGTAGGCGTTCCCCGAGCTGTCGATGGTCAGGCCAATTGCCTGGTCGGTGCCGGTGCCACCCACGTAGGTTGAGTAGATAAGTGCCGTACCGGCGGCATTCATCTTCGTCACGAAGGCATCCTCGGTGCCGCCAAATGTACCTTGGTACGGCGAGCTGGTTGGAAAGTCGCTGGACTTTGTCTGGCCACCTACATACGCATTCCCGCTGCTGTCGATGGCAATTTTGCGACCAAACTCATCGCTGCTGCCACCAAGGTAGGTGGAATAAATCAGCGTTGGATCGATCACCAATGGTCGGGTTGTGTCGTACTCACCCAGGGCGATCCGAACTTTTTGCCCATCGAGCGTGAACGAACTGTCAACTGCCTTCCGGCCACCGACAGCAGTTTCTTGGTATGAGACCGGCGCCTCAAGCGTCAATTCCGTATGAGCAAGTTTAAGCGTCAGGTTGCCACCAGCATCAAGCATCAACTCCTTGTGACCGGCAAACTCCAATCCGATCTGTGCAGGGTCGGCACCGGGACTCACAATAAAGTCGTGTTCGAGTTGCGCATCTGACCCGTAGTATTTGAGATCGATACCGGGGTAAACATTTTCGGCGATGATAGTTTGAAAGTTGGCAACACCAGTTTGCCACTTGGACTGGTCGCTACCAAGAAAGTAGTTAGTTTTTGATGAGAGCTCGTCGGTACCCGTAAAGGCTGGTGTCGTAGTCCCCGCCAACCTCATCGTCAGCCGATCTTCGCCAACCGTCGTCACCGTATCCGAACCTGCAAAGTAGGTTGTAGCCTGACCGTGATGAACAAGGTACTGCACTACACTGCCTGCCTGGCCAACATTCGGCTCAAAGGCCAGGGGTAGTTGCGCAAACTGCGCTTGCACGCTGGACGACGCTGCCTGATCTTTGCGGATCTCAAAGTGCTGGTTGAGGTTGAGTGTCAGCGCCACAACAAGCGCAATCAGGACTAGTGGTTGCAGTCTTCGTTTCATAGCCATGCCCCTCTTAGTAGGTCGCCACAATAGTATACGTCACCGGCGTCGAATAGGTGCCTGGCTCGGTGGCGTACTCGATGTTGGCAATGAACGAGGCAGTAAAGGTGGTAAATTGGGACGGCACGGTCGTTTGGGCAATATTCCCACCACCAACTGCAAACTTAAACTGATCGACTAACTCGTAACCGGTCATGACACTACCACTGCCACCAGATGGATTGGCCCCAAAGGCACTAGCCGTATTTGATCCAACGGCTGTATTCGCACGAAGATTGAGGCCAAATTGCTCACTCCCAAGGACACTGCTGGTTTGCGTGGCCATAGCCGTGATCGTGTTGGCACCCGAGATCAGGGTCGTCGTCGGAATATACGAAATCACGTAACCGCTCGCCGCATTCGTTCCAGCACTCATGGTGTGCGTGCAAAACTTGGTCTGGGTAGCCGAAAAAATACCCAAATCGCATATGACTGAGCTCAGTGAAAACTGCAGCACCGGATCGGTAATACCCGTCACTACCACCGATGTCACAGGTGCCAGCACCGTAATAAAGGCGTCAAAAGTGCTGCCCCCATGCGCCCCTTGGTACGGCAGAATTGTTGGAAAGTCGGTCGAGCTGGTGTAGCCAGAGATGTAGGCATTGCCACTTGTATCGAGCACCAAGCCATCAAAAGTAGACTCTGCCGAGCTCCCACCCAAAAACGTCGAGTAGACGAGTGTTGTGCCAGTGGTGCCTAGTTCGGTCACAAAGGCATCGAAGCCACCAGCGTTGGTAGTTTGGAAGGGTGCCAGGATTGGAAAATCTGCCGATGCAGTAATGCCGGAGACGTAAGCGTTGCCACTCGAATTGACAGCCAATCCACCGTAGCCAATATCGGTCGAACCCCCGCCGAGGTAGGTGGAGTACGTTAACGAAGAGCCTGTACTGTCGAACTTGGTGACAAAGACATCGCTAAATCCTGCATAGGTAGACTGGTAGGCCGAGGCGGTTGGAAAATCACCCGAGCTCGTGCTGCCAGAAATATAGGCATTGTTGCTGGTATCAAGGGCAACACTGTACCCTTCATCGACATCGGTGCCACCTAAGTAAGTAGAGTAAACGAGCGAGGCCCCTGTAGGATCGATCTTTGTGAGGAAAGCATCACTGGTACCACCACCATAGGCTCCTTGGTAGGCCGCATTTATTGGGAAGTCTCCGGAGTCGGTGATGCCCGTAATGTAGGCATTACCTGTTGTGTCGACTGTAATACTCTGCCCATCATCATTGCCACTGCCACCAAGGTACGTTGAGTAAGTGAGCGATGCGCCGCTGCTGTCGAACATTGTCACGTATGCATCATACGAGCCGGCATTGCTGCCCTGAAACGGTGAGCTGGTGGGAAAATCGGCCGAGTTGGTTTTACCACTCATAAAAATGTTGTCGCTCGAATCGATGGCCAGCGTTCCAGTCGCCCAGTCCAAGCCGCTGCCGCCGAGGTAGGTCGAAAAGACAAACGATGAACCACTTGAATCCAATTTTGTCAGGAACGCATCAAGCCCACCGCCAGCGTAACTACCCTGGAATGGCGAGCTGGTTGGAAAGTCGCTCGAATCGGTATTGCCTGACACATAGACGTTGCCTGTTATGTCGACCGCAATGCCGCCATCGGCCCAATCAATGCCACTACCGCCAAGGTAGGTTGAGTAAACTAAGGCCGAACCGGACGGATTGAACTTGGCAACGAAGCCATCGCTGCCGCCAGCATTGGCTGCCTGGAATGGTGTGCCAGCAATCGGAAAGTTCGAGGTATTGTCGCTCTGGCCAGAAATATAGGCTGCACCGGTCGAATCGACGGCAATGTTATAGGCGTAGTCATTTGATGTGCCGCCGAGGTAGGTGGAGTAGACCAAGATTGGATCGATGACCAAAGGCTGGGAGCGGTCGTACTCGCCATTGAGTGCAATGGTGACCGTGTTGTCGTTCAGCTCAAACTCCGAAGAGATCGTTGTCGTTGCCTTGCCAATCTGCTGGTAGGTAAGCGGGGCGTTCAGGCGTAGCTCTTGATTAGCAAGTTTGAGTACTAGGTTGCCCTCTTCATCCAATGACAACTGCTCGTGGCCAGCAAAGTGAAAGGCAATCTGCTGATAGTCGGCACCCGGGTTGACAATAAAGTCGTGCTCGAGCTGGGAGTTGGTGCCGTAGTACTTCAGGTCGATACCTGGGTACACATTCTTGGCCAGAATCGATTGGTAGTTCGGCACATTTGACTGCCATCTCGACTGATCATTCCCAATAAAGTAGTTCGTTTTGCTTTCCAGTAGATCGGTTCCAGTAAAGACTGGTGCGGCTACTCCATCAAGCGACATCGTCACCTGGCCATCACCTATGGTCGTGGTGGTCGTTGCTCCAGCAAAGAAGGTTGTGGCCTGGCCGTGGTGCACAAGATACTGGACGGCACCATTCGCCTGGCCGTGGTTTGGTTCGAAGGCCAACGGGAGTGAGGTAAATTGCTTGGCGAGCGCAGCCTCATCATTGGATCGCGAATCATCAACCGAAAATTGCGGAGTCAGGTTTAGCGACAAGGCAATCAATAGCCCTACCAGGGCACTCGACAGTAGTCGTCGTTTCGTTCGGCGCATCAGAAACTCCCCACAATGTTGTAGATGACCGGGGTGGCATAAGTACCAGGCTCCGTCACGAGCGTAATATTAGCAATGTACGAAGCAGTGAATAGCGTAGAAAGTGATGGTCCCGCTGCCTGCGCGATGTCAGCGCCCCCGGTGGCAAACTGAAACTGGTCAGCAAGCTCGTAGCCGCTCATGATTGCCCCTGTACCACCCGCTGGGTCAGCCCCAAAGTTCGCTGACGTAAACGAGCCAGCCGAGGTATTGGCCTTCAGGTTAAAGCCAAACTGCTCACTGGCTAAGACACTACTTGTTTGCGACGTCAGCTCATCAATGGTATTCGCGCCCGAGGTTAATGTAGTCGTAGGGATATACGAGATGGTATAGCCACCCACCGCATTCGTGGCAGCACTCATGGTGTGGGTACAAAACTTGGTCTGCGTTGTCGAAAAGTGCCCCATGTCGCAGACAGTCGTACTTAAGGTGAAATTAAGATAGGCATCAACCGTCGCCTGAAGATTGACGGTGTTTTCGGAGATCTGGGTAATGAAGGCATCATTTGCCCCACCCGCATTACTTCCTTGGAACGGCGAGTTTGTTGGAAAGTCGGTCGAGTCGGTATAACCAGCAACATATGCATCACCGCTTGCATGCAAAGCGATACCCGCACCCTGGTCATTGCTAGTCCCACCCAGGTATGTCGAGTACGTCAAAGCAGAACCACTCGGACTTACCTTCGTTATGAAAGCATCATTGCTTCCCCCAATAGTAGATTGGTAGGCATTCGAAGTTGGGAAATCTGACGAGTTAGTTTCTCCTGTTACGTATGCATTGCCACTTGCGTTCACGGCAATACCGCGTCCCATGTCTGTCCCCGACCCACCTAAATACGTTGAGTATGGCAGCGTTGCGCCCGTTGAATCGATTGCTGTTACGAATACATCGTCTGCACCGTTATTACTACCCTGGTACGGCGAACTCGTTGGAAAGTCAGTTGAGTCGGTGTGACCAGTGACGTACGCAGTACTACTTGAATCAACCGCAATACCATACCCCAAATCATTACCACTTCCTCCCAAATACGTTGCATAAACTGGTGAGCTACCATTTGAAGCCAATGAAACTATAAATGCGTCGGTCAAACCGCCAACGCTCCCTTGATACGGCGAATTGGTTGGAAAGTCAGTTGAATCTGTGGTGCCCGTGAGATAGATCAAGCTACCGGCATCAACCGCAAGACTACGTCCAGAATCATTGGCACTACCACCTAAGTAGGTTGCATACAGAAGCGTGGAACCAGACGCATTAAATTGGACAACAAAAGCATCACTGCTGCCACCACCAAAACTACCTTGGTACGCAGAAACTGTTGGAAAATCAGAAGAACCTGTGTAGCCAGCAACATACGCATTACCACTCGCATCTATCACGATTCCTGTAGCAATATCACTCCAAGTTGTTCCTCCGAGATACGTTGAATATGTCAGGACAGAACCATCGGCACTCAACTTCGTCACAAATGAATCGATTAAGCCACCATAGCTAGCTTGGTAGGGCGAGCTCGTTGGAAAGTCGCTTGAGTCTGTGTAACCGGTCACGTAGGCATTGCCACTCGTATCAGCCGCGATGCCAGTGCCGTAATCTGTCGACGTTCCACCTAAATACGTTGAGTAGACCAAAGCTGAACCAGTTGCATTCAGCTTACTGATAAATGCATCGTTCGTTCCCGCATTGGCGCCCTGATATGGAGAACTTATTGGAAAATCAGTCGAATCTGTTTGACCAGTCACATAAGCATTGCCACTTGGATCTACGGTGATCGCAAACCCTACATCAGAGCCCGACCCACCCAAGTACGTTGAATAGATGAGTGATAGCGTAGGATCAATCACTAGCGTCTTTGACGCATCGTATTCGCCAAGCGCAATGCTGACCGTGTTCTGCTCGGCTAGCTCAAATGAGCTCGCAATGGCTTTCCGTCCACCATCTCCTACTTCTTGGTATGAAACTGGTGCTTGGAGCGTTAGCTTGGCATCGTTCAGTGCCAGGATTAGATTGCCATTCCCATCCAACGAGAGTTCTTTCTGACCAGCAAAGGCAAATAAAATTTGTTTCGGATCGGTACCAGGACTGACAATAAAATCGTGTTCAAGTTGTGAATTGGTGCCGTAGTACTTGAGATCAATACCTGGGTAGACATTGCGAGCGAGAATGCCCTGGTAGTTCGGAACGTTCGAGTACCACTTGGACTGGTCGTAGCCAATGAAGAAGTTGGT
>JBBUCD010000006.1:0-9601 GCA_038057955.1 Patescibacteria group bacterium
GAAGCTGCTGATGCTGCTGCGGCCGCATAAGGAGATGGTATGAGCAAACAAGAACTACTAACCACCATTCAAGAGATGAAGATTGATGCCGAGGCGCAGCAAGCGATCGAGGCAATTCTCACCAAGGTAACTGGCGATGAGGTTGATGAAGCTTCTAAGGCCCAAGTGAACAAGATTCTCGAAGAAGAGCTCGATCGGAAAGAGGAGGAGTTGGGCGTCTACGAGCAAGCCTACGACACCGCCCTCGACCGAGATATCGAGATCGCCAAAGCCGCCCAAGATGCCGACGAGAAGATCAAGACGATCCAAGACGAGACCGAGGAAGAGATGCGTGCAATCGTCGAGCAGGCAAAGGCCCAGGTACAGTCCAAGGGAGCCGTAGCGGTCTAGTCTAGTCAACACAGAGAAGTAGGCGTAGGAGGGTCAAGAGGCCCTCCTTGTCAGTTATGTGGCCATCTACATGCCTTCTATAGGCCACCTTCAGCCTGTTGGCATCCGTCGCGAGAACACCCCGAAAATGGGTGTTTTTGGGCTTGACAAATAGGGAGTATCTGGTATAGTGACCCGTTCGCTCGAGAACCACTCGAAGCAGCCATCCTGAGGGCGAGCACCTTAATACATTATAGGTCAGCACCTTGTCGACCAAGACGCACTGTTCTGAGGCAGAATCACTCTGCACTAGAATGGTGTGTCGTCGTCGATCGAGATCATTGCTGGCCAGCAGATTGAGTCGAAGACGCACCCCAGGCAACCCCAACCCGCCTGGACGTGAAAACCGTCAAAGGGAATCTGATGAAGGGAGGGTCTTGTTATGACCCTCAAAAAAATGGTCCTCACCTCCCTTGTTCTGGTCGCCCTTGCGGTGACCACGTCACCTGCCTTCGGGCAGGACCCGCCTGAGCCGGCACCTGCCGGCACGTCCGAAACCTACCAACCACCGGCCCCAGCCGCCAACGAGCTCAAGCTCGAAGAGCTGCAAGTCGACAATACCGCCGTCGCTGGACCGCAAGGTCCCGCCGGAAGCCCGGGCGCTCGTGGCGCCCAAGGACCTCCGGGTCCCTCTGGATCCACCGAAGGAATCAATGCCCTGCTGGCGACCTGTCGCCGGGTCAAAAACCCGGCGTACAAATCGGGCTACCAGATGGTGACGGTCTGGCCTGCCAGCCAAGTACTGGCCCAGGCCGCCGCCGACACCGACAGACTGGAGAACCTGTACCCGGCCACGCCGGACTACGGGTTCAAGCTCCGCGATGGCCTCCAACCGGCGGCTATCGAAGAATTGGAGCAAGCCCAGGCGTGGGCTGCTTCCAAGGAAAACCAGCGTCAAAACAACGCGCTCGTTGGTCTGACCAAGACCAACGGGGCCACCCAGAAACAGGTGGATGGCCTGGCTAAGGGACAAGAGTCCCTCGCCAAGGAGACCGCCTTCAACACCCAGGCCCTGGTAGAGACCAAGGCCCGAGACGACGCCCAAGACAAGAGCATCGGCAAGCTCGAATCCTGGGCCAAGCGCGCTATGAAACGCGCCGACCGCGACGGCATCGCGATCCTGGCAATTGTGGCCACGATCGCCTTCGCCATGATGGTGGGGCTGACGGTCTTACTGGCCGCCATGCCCCGCGTCAGGAACGTTGTCGCCGGCCTGGCCGGCCTCTTCACCCTTCTGATGGGGGTGGCGATGGTCGCCCTCGTCACGATGTACTTCGTGGTGCCCGCTGTAATCTAGCGGTCACCACTCAACCTAAAGGATCATGCTCCCAAGCATGATCCTTTTTACGTTCCGGAAAACATTCGCACCATTTAAGGGTTTTCGATCAATCCAATACGAGCCAAGAATCGTCTAATTGAGGCTCCAGCTCGATCAAAGAGACCAAAAATGCCGCCTTGCGGCGCAGCAGGTACCGGCGCTGTAGCAGGCGTCCGTGGCCGTGAAGGAGTTGGAGTCGGAGCACTTGCGGTTGGTGCAATAACAACTGGCTGCGCAGGAGTAACTGTTCGCACCGTTGCCCGTGGGGTTGGTGCGGCAGTGGGATTCTGTGGTGGCGTTGGTACTTGTTCGGCTGGAGCTAGCTGCTCTGGTGGCAACTTAAATCGGCGAGGTACCTCGACATCAATCCGTTGTCGCGCCTTTTCCTCGATCGATCTCTTCGAACCACCAATTAGAGTACTCAGGCCAGCTGCGCCCAAAATACTAAACAATGACTTTGTTAGAACATTGTATCCCTCTGAACCTAGGTTTAGTGCATGCGACTTTAATCCCATAAACGTTCCAAATGTATCTGGCGTTAAACCAGCAAGTTTTGCGGCTGTGGCTGCAGTTTCGTACTCACCAGACGCAGCATTATATAAAAATTCACCCTTCATCAGTGCACCACCGGAGAATAGGTTTGCAAAGATCGGTTTAACGATCACTGCATGCTCTTGGACGTTGAGAACTGTTGGCGCCAACTTTACACCAGCAGCGGTTGCGGCAGTCTTACCTGCGTCAGATAAGGTAGCGGCCTTGTCAATGTCGACAATACCGGCCGGCACACCACCAAGGAAGGCGATCGAAAGTGCTCCAGCAGTTGAGGCCAAGTTACGAAATGCCTGTTCTTTCTGCCGTGCGTCGAAGTGGCTAAGCTCCCGTTCGCTCAACTTTGAGTGAGCCGCCCAAAGCTCCTGCGTCATTCGGGTAAATTCAGGGCCAGATACCTCACCCTGGCCATCAACAATCAGCCTACGAAGATTGTCCATCGTCGTCGTAACGTTGTTTTGTGCCGCGAGCTGTTCTTTTGCACGACCACGACCCCAAACAAACTCTTGGGCGCCGTGAAGTACTCCGCTTAAGCCAACCTTTAGACCAGCACTGTACATAATTGGCATCAAGAATTTTGCGACGCCACCGGCAGCAAGTAGCCCGCCACCCGAAAGCAATGTCCCGGCAATTGCGGCACCACCACCGAGCGTCTTGAGCCCAATCCCAAACCACTTACCAACTCGAGGATTATCCCGAAGAATTGCACCTGCCTGTGCAATATCTTGAGACTCTGCACAACGCTCAAATGAACTGGAAAGCCAACGCGATGCTCGTCCTAATAAACCACCAAATTCCCGTTCGCGACGCTGGCCACTGCCTCGTCCAATCTCATTAAATAATGCTAAGGCGACACGATGTGCATCAGCCCGCTCAATAGTTGCTGGAACTTGCTCAGTGGCAGCAGGAGGAGTTGGTGTAGCAGGAGCACCTGGTGCGGGGGGAGCTGGAGGAGTTGCACCAGGAGGGGTAGGTGCTGTTGGCGGAGCAGGAGCTGCAGCTGGGGCAGTTGGCACAATGGGGGAAGCTGCGGGGGTTGCAGGCGCTGTTGGTGCGGCAGCGGAACTAGGTGCCGCGCTCCTCTGTTGTTTTTTTTGTTGTCTCTTTGCCTCTTTCTTTCCAGACCTCTTACCTGCTTTTTCAGCTGCATCCAATAGCTGTTGTCGCTCTACCATTGCAAGGCGCGCGATAACTTCGGCACTAGAGGTAGCGCTCATCGGCTGCGGCGGCTGCACTGCTGCAGGTACTTCGGTTGGGGCTGGAGCAGTTGGTGCCGGCACTGGCACTACTTCTATTGCCGCAGGCGCTACTGGAGCAACTACTTGGGGCTCGGTAGACGGAGTAACTGGCACTTCTGGTGGAGTAGCTGTCGCCTCAGCATTAGCTGGCTCAGGGGTAGTAGCTTCTTGGTTCTCTTGTTGCCGAAGGGTTCGATCAGCAGATTTACCTTGAGAGCGCATGCGTCGAATGTGCTCTTCAGCACGCTCCTCACCAGCCGTCGCCCTGCTTAACATTGCCTCCAAGACTACGGGATCATTAACCGTAAGCTCGGCTCCTTCGATTGCCCCCAATACTTCTGCATTTGATTCAGGATTTGAAAGGCTATCCATCACTGCTCCTTACCCGGAAGCTGAATAAGTTCCTCTTCCACCCAACGATCGAGTAACTCTTTTACCGAATCAGCCTCACTGTTTGCGACCTCAAGCGCGAACTCACGCGCAGCACTATGGATTGCTTTCCTGTCTTTCGGCACTTCGCCTTGTGATGGTTGCAACTTTTCCTTGAGCTTTGCGAACAGTAGTCGCTGCTGGTAAGCATGTGCCAATTTTTCGTTACTACCGGCTTCCACGGCAAGCTGAAACTCACCAGTCTTCTTCCACCGCTGTAGCGCAACTTTATATACGTATAATCGTTGCAACTCCTCTCTCGCTTCCACCTTTGCAGCAATCTCTTTTCGCGTTGCAACTTCACCTGGCCCGAAGTAGAGTCGATACCACTCATTGTCTAGCTGCATCTGAAGTCTGTACCGCGGTCCATCAGGCGTATCGATTGATTCAGCACGAATCGCTTGCTCGGTACCGATAACTAGCGGTGCAATTTCCTTTCTTTGCATCTCTAGCTCCTGCCACCGCGAGCGTTCTTCGCCCAGCTGATCAAGCTGTGACTCCTCTTCGAAGATATTATCGGGAGCATCAACAAGCGCATCCTGAATCGTCTGAAAGTCTTCCTGATCGATTTGAGGTGCTACAGGAACCTCAGGTGACCCAGTCGATTCGCTCGACCCGCCTGGACCGCTAACGCCCTCAACCATTCTTTACCTTTGCCAGCTCTTGGACTGCCTGGACCGCTTCGGCTTTCGCAAGAATTGTCTCTTCGACCGTGAGGCTGTTGACGTTGATATCTTTCGCAGTGAGGAAGTCATCGATCTTCGTATTCGTCTCAGGGCTCTCGGGCTCCGAGAGGAGCTGCTTGTAGGCCTCGAAGTCTTCGGGCGAAAGGGCGTCGGCAATGCGCAAGAGCGTGCGGTCACGGATGGTTTCAAGCACACTGACCCGAATCTGATCCTTCTGATCCTCGGGCATGTCCTGCATGCCAATCAGCTCAAACAGATCTTTTGAGACCAAATCATCTGGGTTCATGGCCGGCATCGGTTGTGACGCGCTCGGCGACTGATCATCGGCCACGGGGCCCTCCTTTGCATTCACGTTATATAGTAAGTATTCCAGATCTTCTCGGGGCGTCAAATCTGATCGCCTCAAGGGGTCTGATCTTGACGAAAACCCCGAAAATACGTATAGTTGCTGGTTCTTCAGGGCCACTCGGCTAGCCCCTATACAACTCGAGGAGGAAACATTTATGCAACGAACCGTGCTACGAGTAGCTGTAGTGCTACTCTCTTTACTGATTATTGGTTGTTCAGCTGGCGGAAACCTGCCAGCGACGACAACTGCGACTGACGCGGAACTCATGCAGACGCTTGAGCGGCTACTGAATGATCCGGAACACTGGCCAACTGCCCTTGAGATTAAGGGGCAGGGCTACACCGTCTTTGGTAGCAGCCGCCAACTCGAACATGGGCTCAAAACCCTGCTCGACACTGGCCTGGCGACCATGGATGGAGCTAAAGTTCGATTGACCAAGGCGGCGACGCCCGAAGCGATTCTGGCTGCCGACCAGGAGCTCGCGGCGTTTCTACAGGAACAGACGCGAGCCAACCCCCCACCGGTAGCATTACCGGTGGTGGAAAAACCAACTCCGCCATCGACAATTCAAGTCGCACCGACTCTCCCGATCTGGCTGACAATCGCGCTGATTATCTTTGTCGCGTTGGCTGCTGCCTCGTTGATCTGGCCTGTACTAACTAGTGTCAGCGAACGTGTTGGCGGATGGCTGATGCTTCGTAAGCTCAGAAAGTCAGTACCTACACCACCGATGCCGATACCTGTTCCAGTGGCAACAACGACTCCCGAGCCGGATCCCACGCCAACCGTCACTATGCCACCGGATCCGGTCGACCCAGTTCCGCCCAATCCCGATCCGGCACCAACCAAGGAGCCGGACATCACCGAAAGATGTCCACCGTTTCCCTCTATCACACGTGTGATAGAGTTCCCATAATGTTTGCCGCTAACTCCGTAGGAGGGCGGCGTCGGTAAGCAAGTCTTTTTAAATATAGGAAAATTAGGAGGGATAAGTCGTTGAAAAAAAATTCAGTCGTATTGTTCGTGTTATGGGTGGCTGTCGCGAACCAAGCATGGGCAGAACCATCCGACAAAGAAGTAAGGTTTCAGAACGAAATAGATGGCCTACGAGCCATTCTGCAAACTTCGGAGATCATACAGACGCAAGCGTTGCTAGACAAAAATCCATCGGCGTTTAAGGTGACTCTCGAAAAAAAGGGGTCGGCCAAAAAACCCGAGTGGGATCTTTACTGCACATACACAGTAGGAAATCTACGATGCCTTGAGTTCCCCCTTGAATTTTACCTCAATAATGGAGGAGCAAAGTACAAGGGGAACAGAATCGTGCTCGACCCAGCAATGTCTTTCCTGACCTACAAAGGTGGCTCGGGCAACAAGGCGGATGACTTGCAAAAGGAAGCGATCCGGCTTCGAGAAGAGCAAGAGGCTCTGGCCAAGGCACAGGGGAAAAAAGCTGAAGAGATTGCCTTGAACAACATCCTTTTCGGCGTTGTCGGCTTCCTTCTGCTTGTAGCTATTGGGGCTGTCTCTGTTGGCGCACGCCGCGGCATTCGATCGGCCCGAAAGGACCTGTCTGGCAAGACCTACCAAGAATACGAGAAAAGGTTCGACCAAAAGGTAATCGAGGCAGAAGCCAGCATCACCAAGGCTGCGAAAGAGGCGGTTGAGGCTGCTACTGTCCCGGCCTCGACCGATCGAGCCCACGTCTTCAGCCTGACGGAGGCCGTTCAGAGCCTCAAAAAGGATGTCGAGCACCTCAAACAGTGCGTTACCACGGACAGGACTCAGCTCCATTCACTCGCAGAAAAATTCGAGCACGTGGAAGATTCCAAGGCCACTGTCGAAACTGCATCAACCAAGAACGGCACGACCTTCAACTACGTCTCGAAGGAGGCGTACGCCAATCCGCTCGATGTTCCGGTGTACGAACCGGCACCACCGAGCCAGGACACCGGTCAACTCGACGACACTATTGTCGACAACCAACGCCGGGCCTTACCCGGTCCGGACGTCGACAAAGCCGTCGAGGATGCGGCCAAGTTCCGCAACCTCGTCGACAAGATCGGGGATGATCAAGACTCCGACGACATTACCGCCCCTTTCTCCCAGCAGCTGGAGAAGGTAGCAACCTAACCTAGCGCAGCAATGCTGCGCACCGCAAAAGCCCCCTGAGCAATCAGTGGGCTTTTTTTCTTTGTGCACAACGACGAACTGCCGACCAACTTGCTATAGTGAATGCACGCGGAGGATCTTGATGAAGAAAAAAATCACAATTGACGACCTGGCGATCATGATTCAAAACGGCTTCACACAACAAGCCGAGGAGATGTCGCGGTTTAGGATTGAGAATCAACAAGAACATACCAAAATCCGGCGAGATATTTCTCACCTCAACTTCATCACGACCGAACATGTCCATCGTAACGAGTTTCTTGAGCTAAAAGCTGATGTTGAGCAGTTGAAATTGAAACGGAGATAGTGGCTACGGAGGGGTAAATTGGCAGATACAAACGACCAGAATCAGATTGGTCCGCCAATGGCGGCGGCTGTGCCGGATCCAGTTGGCACAACGACGACGACTGATCCGCCAGCTGGCGGAATCACGAACGAACACCTCCAGACAGTGACAGCACTGGTTGAAACCTTTGCTGACCTGGTAACTGTTGTCCGCGAAGTTGATGACCGAACGCGAATCCTCGAGCGCGATCGGCGCGAGGCGCTCGGGATTAGCGAGTCACCAGAGCTAACCCGCATTTGGGTGAGTGCCATCGAACCCCTCGTCCAGTACCTGACCCAGCCAATCCAGCTCTCGGCTGGCGCCAAACCAATCCAGCTGGCCGATGCTGCCGAACAACTTGCCACCTTGGTCTCGACCTTCCGCGAGAATGCTGTAGGACCAGACGGCCAAGGGCTCCAGCAAGATCCAGGGCGCCTCCGCGCCTTCGAAGCCAAGCTGAGCGGGGTTGATCCATCACCAAATTGGATCGAGCAGGAAGGCCAACGACTCCTCATTCGCCCCGAGCTCGACCCTACGACAGTCCGGCGAACCGTTGCCGCCACGCTCCAATCACAAACCGACGAAGAGGAGCGGACCGCAGCGATCAAACAAACACTGATGAGCTTCGACCAAGAGTGGGAAGCCAGCATTCCAGCGCTCGAAGATAGCTTACGCGAACGCCGCGACGAGCTGCAGCTCCTCATCTCGACACCGAGCAACTCGGACCACCTGAAGCAGCGCGCCAACGAAGGACTGCAGATCATTAGTGCGATCAACACCAACAGCCTCGTTGCTAGTCGGGTCTCGTTAGGTGAGTGGGTTGAGAAGTACCGGACCGATCCTACCTTTACCAGTGAACAGGTTGGACAGCGGATTAACCACGAGCTCCGTCCCATGATTCGAGCATTTCAATCCAAGGTTGAGGACATTGAACGCCAGTGGACTGCCGAGACGTTGCGCACCACTGAGCAGGTCGCCCGGAAACAAGAGGGTCAGACGCGACTTGAGGAGTTGGACGCGGCGATCGAGCAGGTACGAGCTCGCTACACTGCCCTGGTAAATCTGCGCCGAATCAAGCTCGGCCAAGAACCCGACGAACGGTTCTTTGGTGAGATTGCCCGACTGGTCAACACGGCGATTACCGACCTAGGCAATCTAGAGGCCGACCTGTTGGCTGCCCGAACCACGCTGCAAACAACAGAGGTAAACCCCGTGACGCAAGCACTCCGAACCCGGATCGCCTTTGTCATGAAGCAGTCCGACGACTACGCCGATACCGAGCACATGGAGCGCCGGCTGGCCGCCCAAGCCAAAGCCATCGAGCGCGAGACACTGCGAGCCGCCGCCCACGAACGACAACTGGCCAAAGAACGGGCAAAAGAAGCGCAACGCCAGCAGCAAGAAGCAGAGCGACGAACAAGGAGCGAGGTACGACGTCAACAGCACCTCGATCGACAACAGCGATCGAACAGTCATGTCAAAGCCGCCCAGCAACTCCTCGACCAGCACCAGTCGCTCGATGCCGAGCTTCGGGCCTATGTCACCGAGCTAACCGAGGCGAGTCAGGAACGCGAACGGCATGCCGCAACCATTACCAGCCTCATTGCTAGTGAACGCCAGAGTCTCGACGAAGATCGACAACAATTCCTTGAGTCGAAAGCTGAACGACGCGCCCTGACTGCCTCAGAGGCAACCGCCTGGCTCGCCTCACTTGCCGAACGTGAGCGGCTCTTGGATCAACGCCAAGAACGACTGACACAGCTTGCCCAGGAGTTGCGGTCACTCGAAGCAACAACTGCCAACGATCGTCGCTTAACTAGGGTTCGCGAACGACTTGCCGAGACCGCATCAACCTCGACGATTAGACCCACCGACCCAACGGCAACCACAACCCAATCAGCCGAAACCGACGAGCCAGTCCGGATTGCGATTGGCCGTCGCCAGTAGAAGTCGGTATACTACACCCTGACCTTGAATGGAGGGGACGTGCGCTACAAAGTGCCTCAGAATATTGATATGGAAGACCGCATCGTCGGCCCACTGACCATGGTCCAATTTGTGATCGTCATGATTGGTGGCATGATCGTCTACGTCTAGTACCTACTC
>JBBUCD010000007.1:0-10086 GCA_038057955.1 Patescibacteria group bacterium
GCTATTAAAACATCAGTGTTTTGCTTTAGTCATAATCCAGAGACATTTCAAGAAAAGCGGGCGGCAGTCATTGAGGGAGGCAGTGCGACGTATGAGCGTGGTCTTATGCCATTGGAGCCAATAGATTTTACTGATACCAAGCCAATTCTTTGGTTGTTGGCTGATACGATCAACCGAGTTCGTAAGGTTAGGGCAGATGGAACAATGGACGTAAAAACCGCTAACTGCATTGGGCAGCTTACCAGGGTCATGCTGGAGGCACAAAGGGAGATCGCGTTGGTAGACCGGATTGATAAGCTTGAGCAGGTCACTCAACAACAGGGCGAGTTTTGATACTCGAAGCTCGGTTGAGGAAATTAGAAAAACTGATCGGTATTTATGAATACCGAACGCATTTTATAGCTATTCACCCAGATGAAACTGAGTCTGAGGCGCAGATTCACTATGAAAAGGACAATGGTGCTTCGGTTGGAGAACGGGACTCTGTGATCTACATAACTTCACATATTCCTCGACGCTAGGCTTAAGAGTGGTATCCTCAAGTAACTACGCTTAGATATATGCGAGGAGGGGAAATGAACAAGAAGTTTACTCTGGGAGTATTTGCTGTCTTTTTGGCTACAGCAGGAGTAGCAGGCGCAAAAGCTGGTCTCTTCGACATTTGCAGTAATCGCAGTTTAGGCTCTGGAACGAACGCTAGGATCTGCGATCTACAGCGGCGCCTGACGGGCTTAGAGTCGATTGTGGGGCAGAATAGCCAGAATGATCTACAGACGCAGATTCAACAGCTCGGCGTCAAGGTAAACGCACTGCAGGCTCAGGTAGCGAGTCTCACTTATCAACCCGCGGGTGATTTGATTGGCTATTGGAAGTTAGACGAGACCGTCTCGGGAACCGCCGCAGATAGCTCTGGATCGAGTAATGACGGCGCCAGTACTGGAACAAGCGTGGTGACTGGTATGTTCGGGAAAGCACGTCAATTCAATGGGACAAGTGATTTAATCGCGGTTAGTGACAATGTATCACAAGTCCTAAGTTCTACGGGTACAGTTGCTCTCTGGGTCAAAAGCTCAAAGAATTCGGGACAGGGCTTCGTCGACAAGTCATCATGCGTAACCGCAGGTAATTGCGGCAATCAAGACGCAGGTTTTGCATTGTATGAATATGCTGGTAAATGGACAGGCTCAATTGGTAACGGAAGCCAATCCAATAGTGTTGAAGTGGCAAGTCATGATGATGGAAGCTATCACCACCTTGTTCTCCGGTGGGATGGGAGTTCCGAGGACTTGTTTATCGATGGAGTTCTTGCAGGATCAACAACTCAAACAATTGTCCCATCAAGCAATGGATCGATCCATATTGGATTCAGTGGTCAGGCTAACGGTGCTCAGGGCAATGGTTATTTACAAGGAGATGTTGATGAGGTTCGTGTGTATAAACGCGCGCTGAACAATGCGGAGGTTCTTAGTCTCAAGGATCTTAATGGATTCTAGTTCGCAAATACCTATGGAGAATCCTCTGAAACCTGTTATTTCCTAGAGTCGATAGCGTTTTTGTATCCCTCAATAGTGTCGCTGAAATTAGGAAGAATCATATCGTAGTGCGTGATATCAATTGAGAATATTGGTGAAGCAGAAATCTCCGCACGGCGTGGTTTGAGGTTCTGGTTTAACAGGAGTCTCGGGAGTACTCGATGCAGAATCTATCCCTACGCAGAAATCTCCGCACGGCTGCTTTGGTAATCCACCAGTAGGATCATAAGTTTTGTTTTGGTTCTCTGGATTAGTAGGGGGAACATCATTGGTAGTTGGAGAATCTACCGCTACCTTGGAAAACGGCGTTGGCTGATTACTTGGTAGGGTATCTTTCGTCGATGCTGGTTCGGATACTTGTTGCGTAACGGGGCTCGGATCAGCAACTTTCTTATCTTCAGGAGCTTGTACAGGAGGTGTTTCCGATGGTTCTGCCACTGTAGGTTGTTGTATTACCCTTGTGACTGGGACTACTGACGGAGCAGGATTCTGTTGTGGGTCATTAGAAACCGGAGTACATCCAGTCAGAGTAAGAGCTATGAGAGCTATCATAATCGTCTTCTTCATACCTACCTTATACGCTCACTCTAAGTGATTCTCAAGGGACATACCGCCTTGCGTCTCGTACACTCAGGGGAGACGATAGAAGGCGGTTGGATTGGCGTTTGTCCCATGTGTGAGCACAGATATCGAGAAAATTGAGGAGAAAATCCTGCGAAAGCTCCCAAGTAGTTTGGATGATGCGGTTCGTCGTCGAGTGGCTCGTGAGATCAATTCACTCGCCGAAATACTCATCTCAGAGTATCGTGCAAAGAAACAAAACCTAAAGCTTCATGGCTAACCCTCAGGAAAAACAAAAAGCGATTCTCTACGTTCGTGTTTCTACTAAGGAACAGGTTGAGGATGGCAATAGTTTGGCGACACAGGAACGACTATGTCGTGATTATGCAATTAGGAATGAGCTTGTAGTCATCTCCGAGGGTGTATTTATTGAGCAGGGCGAGAGTGCTAAGACGGTAGACAGGACTGAGCTACAGAAACTTCTCAAGTTCGCGATGCTGCATAGGGAGGAAGTGGGCTCTTTAATTGTTTACAAGATTGATCGTTTATCAAGAGAAGTTAGAGATTATGCAGATCTAAAAGCTTACTTTGACTCACTTGGCATAAAAATACTTTCGACATCGGAGAGTTTTGACAACACCCCCTTTGGTAGGTGGATCGAGCACGGCTTGGCTAACAACGCGCAGTTTGAGAATGAAACTCGCGCTGAACGTTGCAAGGGTGGGATGATTGAGTCGGTGCGGAATGGACGCTGGGTCTGGAAGGCGCCGCTTGGCTTTATAAACACACGAGTCGATGGAAAGAAGAACATCAAGCCAGATGATCAAAACAACACCCAAACACTCCTAAGAGAAGCCTGGGAGCTCGTGGATAGCGGTTATACGATTGAGTCAGCACACAAGATGCTAAAAGCAAAGGGGTTAGCTAATGCCAAGGGAAAACCAATCAGTCTTAGGAGCTTCTATAATTTGTTTCGCAATCCGATCTATAAGGCAGTAATCGAGGCGTTCGGGCTAACTATCGCGAGTCAAAGTATCCTGCCAATCATAGATTCCGAGCTTTTTGACCGCGTACTCGATAAGCTCACTGGACGCCAGACTGTTCCAAGTAAATACCAGAAGACCAATCCTCTTTATCCACTGCGGGGGATACTCTATTGCGCTAAGGGTCATCGTATGACTGCTAGCTCACCTCGTGGCAACGGTGGAAGGTATCCAAAGTACCATTGCTCTCGGTGTCGAGGTATTGGGACGAGCCATGACAAGAAGTTAGTTGAGGAAAGATTTGTCGAACTTTTGAATGAAGTGGCATATCATCCTACGATGACTGAGGCTTTAGTGGTAGCCATTGAGGAAAACTGGCTACTTGAACAGAGAGGCAATGCAAGCGAAATAGCAAAGCAGAGACGCCGGCTGATCGCGCTAGACGAAGACGATATTGCGATAGGTCTCAAGAACCGTAGTGGCGTGTATCAAGATGATTTTACAAAGAAGCTTCTTGCGACTAACAATTTAGAGCGTACTCAGATTAAACTCGAACTCGGCCGGCAAACATACCCAGAGCAGGAGGTTGAGAAGGTGATCGAGTTCGGTGCTTCATCACTGCAGCATATCAGTACGATCTGGAGCGACTTGGATGATTTACACGTGAAGCAGCGGTTCCAAAAGTGGCTCTTTCCCGTTGGGTTGCAGTGGAATGGTGAAAATTTTGGAACCATCGAAAATATCGAACTGAACCTGAGCTTGTCACTAAAGAAGCAGCTTTTGTCTAAAAATTGTACTTTGGTGATCCCACGGGGAGTCGAACCCCGGTTTGCAGGATGAAAACCTGCTGTCCTAACCGTTAGACGATGGGACCTGGAGGGCCTGGTGGGGATCGAACCCACGACAAGTTGCTTAAGAGGCAACTGCTCTACCACTGAGCTACAGACCCTTATGGTAAGTCAGACGCTTCGCATGTCTGACAAGATTGCTCTCCACTGTATAATTTCACAATGTTCGCAATCTGGTGCGCCCGGAGGGGATCGAACCCCCGACCTTCTGGTTCGAAGCCAGACGCTCTATCCACTGAGCTACGGGCGCATTATTGGTGGGGTGGACGATGGGACTCGAACCCACAAGCCGCCAGAACCACAATCTGGTGCTCTACCATTGAGCTACGTCCACCATGGTATTGTTTTACCAGGAGTAAGTCTACCTATTACTTAAGGTAAGTCTACCCTCGCTAGCGCTCTGCTAGACAAGAATTCGCTCCTATTAGAAAAATATAAAGGAGGCGAATTCTGGTACCCCCGGCAGGACTTGAACCTGCAACCTCTGGGATAGAAGCCCATTGCTCTATCCAATTGAGCTACGGGGGCATGGAGCGGGAGACGGGAATCGAACCCGCGTATCAAGCTTGGAAGGCTCGCACACTACCATTGTGTTACTCCCGCGGATAAGACACCGCAGTATGTCCCGAAATGCTCCGTTTGTCAACGAACCTACCAGCATTCTACCATGATAGATTTGGTATGATAGCCACATTGCAGGAGGGTGATGTCGGGTGAACGTGGGGCAGCATTGCTGATTACTCTGGTATTGATTACCGTTATTGGCTCAATTGCTTTTGGCGTTGGCCGTTCAACGCTGACGAACTTTCGACTTGTCACACGGCTTGAGGATTCATTGAATGCGTATCAAGCGGCGCAAGCAGGCATCGAGGATGGGCTGCTTCGTTTTCGATTCGATAAGAACGCAGAGGTGCCAACGAACTGTCCAGATGCGCCAAAGCCCACAACAAATACTTCGTACTACGCACGAGTAAGCCTTTTGGGTTCTGGGTTGCCTAATTGTGCTGATCTAAGCGCAACGCCCTTTGTTGCACCAAGTACGAGTGAAATTGTGTACGACCTGAAAATGCATTTTCGAAAAGATCCAGGACAAAGTGAGTGTATAGTCACAGCACCTGCGGCTCAGGCAGATAAAGATCGTGGCTGCACCGAGCTTGTTGGCGCAGCGCTCGCCAGAGATACTTCAGTTGAATATGCTGTAGAAGGTATCAATAATCTTAAGGTTCTTGCGCGGTTTGAATAGGATGCCGATCCTAAGAGAAAGCTATAGATTATTTTTATCGATACGGGTGATGTAGTTCGCCAGGAGTTGTACGATCCAATTGGAGATCAAATTACTACCCTTGTTCCCTTGGGTATAAATATCAAGAAGATTCGCATACGGCCATTTGGCAAGAATTTAGTCAGCTACGAGCTAACGCCGCCGCCGGGAATCTCACTTGATAGTCGAATTACGACGGTTGAGTCTGTTGGTTACTTTGGCGTCTCGAAGCGGAAGTTGAAGCTGACGTTAGATCGTGTTTCAGGTACCGTTTTTGAGGTTTTTGACTTTGTACTCTTTGCTGGCGGCGTTAATAGTGACATTATTGGCCCAAATCCATAAAAAGAAACTCTGTGAGAGTTTCTTTTTATGTCTGACTAATTATAAGTGGTCGGGGATGCCGGACTCGAACCGGCGGCCTCCTGGTCCCAAACCAGGCGCGATACCAACTTCGCCAATCCCCGCTGACTTAGTACCGCCCTTGTGGCGAAACAGGAGAGAGTGTATCACAGACACAAATGAATTGCGATTCTTTTCGTTCTCCCGTATACTTTTTCGAGTGAATTTTACCACAGCCACAACAGGATACGCATAATGGCTGAGTCGAAAGGAAAACAACATGGTTACGGCAGTATATGTTGCTCTTGCGCTACTTGGCGGAGGAGTAGTTGGGTATGTCGCGCGTAATTCGCTTCGTAAGAAGTCGGATGCGCAGATAGAAGAGAAACAGCAGGCAATTTTACTTGAGGCAAAGGCTGATGCCCTTAAGCTCAAGGAACAGGCGAAGGCCGAGGAAGAAGAGCGACGTCGTCGGATTGAGCAGCTCGAGGCCGATATTCGGACTCGTGAGACAAAGCTCGATGATCGGTTAACGAAAATTGATACCGAGCTGAAAGAGCTTGATCAGAAGCGTCAATCTCTCTCCGAACGTGAAAAGAGTATTGAGGAGCTACGCCAGCAGCAGATCACCAAACTCGAGGCAGTTGCCAAGCTCGACCGCGAAGAGGCCAAGACCATTCTATTGAAGCAGGCCGAGGTTGAGTTTAAAGACGACATCGTTGGCAAGATCAAGGAACAGAAGCAGCTTGCCCAGCAAGAGTTTGATGCCTGGGCGCGTAAGATTCTGGCGACAGCCATGGAGCGCTTGGCGTCCGAAACGACCAGTGAGCACGCATTGCAGCCAATTCCAATTCCATCCGAAGACACCAAGGGTAAAATCATTGGCAAGGAAGGTCGGAACATCCAGGCATTTGAGAAGCTGACGGGTGTCGATGTGGTTATCGATGAAAGTCCAGATACAATCTCAATCTCCAGCTTCAATCCGGTTCGTCGCCACATGGCACGGGTGGCTATGGAGCGTTTGATTGCCGATGGCAGAATTCATCCGGGCAAAATCGAGGAAGTCTGGGAGAAGGTAGAAACCGAGGTCTCCAAGGAAATTCAGGAAGCGGGCGAACAAGCTGCTCGCGACGCCGGTATTGCTGGCTTTCACCCGGATCTCTTAAAGATTATGGGCCAGCTCAAGTTTCGCACCTCGTATGGCCAGAACGTTTTGAAGCACTCAATCGAGATGGCTAACCTGTCCGCTATGATTGCGGCCGAGATTGGGGCTGACGTCAACATTTCCCGAAAGCCAGCCTTCCTGCACGATATTGGTAAGGCAGTTGATCACGAAGTACCTGGACCACACCACCACATTTCAATGGATATTGCCCGCAAGTACGGCATGAGCGAGGTGGTCTTGAATGCGATCGGTGCTCACCACGATGATATTGAGCCAAAGACTGTTGAGGCAATTATCGTTCGGATTGCCGATGCCATCTCGGGCAGCCGGCCAGGTGCCCGCCGTGATAGCTACGAAAACTACGTCAAACGAATCACCGAGCTCGAAAACATTGCCAAGAGCTTTACCGGTGTCGACAAGGCCTTTGCCGTTCACGCCGGCCGAGAGATCCGTATCCTCGTCCGCCCAACTGATGTATCTGACCTTGAGGCGCTTCGTATGGCCAAGGATATCGCCCGCAAGGTTGAGCAAGATATGCAGTATCCAGGCATGATCAAGGTCAATGTCATTCGTGAAACGCGAGCCCAGGAGTACGCCAAGTGAAGATCCTGTTCATTGGTGATGTCTTTGCGCAATCTGGACGAGCGACTGTCAAGCAACTTGTACCAAAATTACGCGCCGAGCACGGAATCGATCTTGTCGTTGCCAATGGTGAGAATGCCCACCACGGCAATGGAATTAGCTTCGACAACTACCAAGAACTTCGTGATGCCGGCGTCGATTGGCTGACTAGCGGTGACCATATTTGGGGCGTCAAGGAATTTGTTGGCGAACTCGACAACCCTGTAATCCAAGTGCTTCGTCCAGCCAACTACCCAGACGGAGTACCAGGAAAAGGTATGGTCACGATCAAAGTTGGATCAGAAGATCTGACGCTGATCAACCTGCAAGGCCGGGTTTTTATGAACCAAGCCGTTGACAATGCCTTCCTGGCATTCGATCGGCTTGTCCAAGACGCTAAGGGTTTTGTCTTCGTTGACTATCATGCCGAAGCGACGAGCGAAAAGAACACCTTCGGCCACTACGTCGACGGCCGTGCTGGAGCTGTCGTTGGCACCCACACCCATGTCCAGACCGCCGACGAACGCATCCTACCGAAGGGCACCGCTTACATCACCGATGTCGGTATGACTGGCCCAATAAACGGCTCGATTGGCGCCGATCTTGATCAAGTAATTCCGTCGTTTACCAAGGGTCTACCGTTCCGATTACAACCTGCCGAAGGACCAGCCCAGTTTTGCGCCGTGATAGTAACAATTGAAGGCGGCAAAGCCACCAGTATTGAACGCATATTTCGCGTTCTTGCGTAATTTATTGGATGTAGAGCGAGTCGTCGGACAGCTGGTCGTCCGAGAGTTCGGACTCGTTTTGCGAGTTGAACACGCCATCAATGGTCTCAATGTCGCCGTCGATCGAGGCGTCGCTGGTTGTGTCTGGGGTGGCTACTGACTTGGGCGTTTCTGTATCGATTGGCGCCGGGGTCTCTTGCGTGGACGTAGCTGTGCCCGAACTACTCTGGCCACGCTGCGGTGAAGCATTGTTTTTTGTGTAGAGCAGGTAGCCAATCAGACCAAGAACGAGTACTACGATAAGTCCGAGGATCCAAGCTTTTTTATCCATACCCACCCCTTAGTTGTTTGCGGCTGGCTGTTGGTTCTTGATTGCCTGCAAATCAGGTCGGATCGTGTTTCGCCAATAGTCCCGAATAGCGTCGGCTGCCTCGCGGACAGCGCGAAGTTTGTCTCGGGCCGCATCGAGGGAGCGGAGGAACTCGCCATTCGATTCGCCACATGGGAAGGCCTGCGTTGCCTTGAGTGCATCGAGGTGGGCTGTGAATGCTTCGCCGAATGCCAACACAAGCCGATTGAACTCCTTGGCATCTTCGCGCAACTTAGTTGTGTCGTACCCCGCTTCGTCCAGTCGATCAACAAGCTTTTGGTAGCGCTCGACGCTGTTGCCGTAGGCAGCGATTCGGCGAGTGCGAACGGCAGTCAGAGTGTTAACGCGAGTCTCAATCCGTTGTTCTGAACGCTGACAGACGGCCTTGGTGACATTGTCACGCGCCTGCTCGCGTCGCGTGGTGTCTTCGGCCTGGGCAAGGCCACTGATGCTGACGGCTACGATGACGCCAAATGTGATTTTTTGTGCGATGGTCATATATCTCCTTTCGTATAAGTATACGACACCGATATAGGTAGCTCAAGCAACATTTATCAAGTACTAGTCGTCACACGATCCTTACACCTCACCTCCTACACCTTAAAGGTGAAAGATGAGTGGTGGACATGAAAAGCCAGCCTTGATGTAATCGCGGCTGGCATGGGTGGCTTTGCGTACTATAGGAGGCATATTCAGAGTAATGTATCCTATACTAGCTTCTCTTTGATTACGATTCTCTCGTAAAGGATTCTGTAACCGACTATGCAAAATGGAGGCTGGTATGTTGTACCACGTGCGGCAAACTGTTCGGCGCGCTGCTTGATCAGGTTCAGCTGTTTGGGCGTCGGCTCTCGATGAAGGAAAAATCGTACTGAAAAGTAGGCGGGGTACCGGTATGGCTGATCTTCGGTGACTTGGTAATGATGGCCATAACCATCATTACTCATGCCTGGAGTCGGGTAGAGACTACAGACCGTGACTTTTGGAACGTCATCGTCAAATTCCAGTCCCCTTGCCAGCAATCCCTTTACAGGATTTACCTTGCCAACCTCCTTATGAAATACTTTGGCCATTGCTTTCACGTCGGACCGAGTAAATTCGTCATCGAATTCTCCGGTAACGAATGCTGTTATGGGTCTTTCGAATTGACCTGCATAGGAATCGGTATCAATGACCAACGACGGTCCGGGCCAGACTGCTTTGCCTCGCAATATGGGCATGGTGCACCTCCTCATTCAATGTAAAATTGAGCCAAGGGTGGCTCAATACAACACTAGCGTCGTTGTTGTGAGAGCCACTGTTCGATAGCGGCGTTTTGTTTTTTGCGCTTCCCCGTTCGATACCAGGGATCGCTACCGTAGCTTGGGAAGCGCAGAATCGAGTAGATGCCCGCGGCATTAGCAGCTCGAATATCTTTGTTGAGCTGGTCCCCGATCATGACTGTCTGTTCCGCTGATGCACCCATCATGCTTAGTGCCGTTTGGACTGCCCGAGGATGTGGTTTCGCATACGGAAAGCAGGCGGCGTGGTAGTGAGGTGTTCTTATCTTTTTGGCGATGAAGCTCACGCGCTTTATTAGTGGAGGCCAGGGAACTTGAACGTTTGAAAGCAGGCAGGTTCCCTTGAGTAAGCCGCGATCTTTTGCGATCCTTAGAACCTCTATCGCGTTTTCGTCACA
>JBBUCD010000008.1:0-14295 GCA_038057955.1 Patescibacteria group bacterium
TGAAGTAAGGCCATGACGACCGCTCCCTTATTGTACTCGGTGCGCTTAATACGGCCGCCCGAAAAGAGACCGACAAATCCATCTTCTTCACCAATTTTTTCTTGCTGAGTCAGACCAGTCGCCTTTATCGCCTGACTGCCATCCATCCCAGAAAGAATTTTATCGAGCACTTTCGGTGGCCACTCATAGGCCTGCGAAAGACCCAGATAGATCTGTGCCCCATCATAAATTGCGCAAACCGCAACTTCCATATGTCCGGTCTTCGTTTGGGGCACAGGCATCAGCCCGCTCTCAATGCCAATGCCTAGGTCGTGATCAGGATAGGCCTGCTTGGCCCGATCGACGGCGCCGTTGACCGTTGCTTCCAAGCTTTTTGGATGACCAAATTGTTCAATCTGCACATCGACGCCAGCAATAGCCGCATCCCGATAGCGCGGATAGTCCAACAAGATCTCGGCGACCGCATTCACCTTGGTTTTATTCTTCGAACCAACACCAATCTTCATAAAGCCTCCTCAACCCAAAATCATGCCGGGATTTTGGTCGGGAGCATCGAATGGGCTCTTATTCGCCATCTTCGGGAGGAGCTTGACCGTGACCTTGAATTTCCGAGGTTCCCCGTTTTCATCAGCCACCTCATCAATGTTCTTCGTCTGATAGAGCTGCATCAGCTCTGCCGTTAGAATCTCCTCAAGCGCGGCGATCTCTTCCTGGTTCTCTTTAATTTTCCAGAGCTGGGCTTGATAGTCGTTACTCGCCCACAGTTGGTCCTTGATCTGCTTTTTCTTCTGCATGGCAGCCTTAGCCTCAACTGTCGCCGCTTCGTACTCCGGACTATCATCGAGTGCCGATTTGAGCGTTTCTTTGGCGATTTTAATTTCGGCTTTGTACTTTTCGATCAGGCTAATCCGACGTGGGAGTGCAGTGCTCGCACCCAACGACAGCGTCTCCTCCTGCTCTTCGACCCGATCCTCAACAGCGGTTTCCATAGTGCCTCCTAATGCATACGTAATAGCAGCCAACGGCTATCATACCCTATACCCACTAATGCAAGTGCAATTTTAACCTGTGCGAAAACCAAAGAAAAACCCGAGCGCGTGACTCGGGTTTCTAGAAAAAGAGATAGTTTACTATTCGGCCACCCCTGTCTTTCGAGCAAGCCACGGGGTGATCGGGGGCAGCACTAGTAATGTCATGAGAATGACCCACATGCCAATTGGTACAAGTGGCTCAACGTTCGGCAATCCAAGTCCGACAACTGTCACCAGCAGTACGGCCGGAATCGCTCCCGTTTCGCGAACAAACGAGATAAACAGCAACTGGCCGAACGACAGCTGCTTTGCCCCCGCAAATCCTCCGAGCATCAAAAAAACGACGAGCGGGCGAATCACAAAGATGAAGGCAGCGGCAGCCAGCAAGCCAATACCGGCGTATTGTAGCAAACTCGTTGGCTCAACCAGCGCCCCAAGTAGTCCGAAAATCAATGGCTTTACAAAGCCATCAATCACATCATTGAAAAACTCCTCGATCTTGCCGAGATGCTCTTCGAGATGCGTCATGAGGCCGGCAACAAACGCCGCCAAATACCCACTCCCGCCAACAAGTAGCGCAAGTGGGAAAACAATGATCGGCACGGCGAAAAAGAAGGCTGTGTCGACTGCGTGCGTCTGCTCATGGTCGCGCTTATGGCGTGCCAAGAACCGAATCAGACCGTAGCCAATCAATCCGGCAATGACCCCAAAAGTAAATTGCTTCGCCAGAATGATGAGTGCGTTCACGTTCGTGAGTTGTTGGTAAGCACTAGGTAGACTCTCAAAGGCGTTTCCGCCAACGACAAAGCCCACAAACACCAGCGTCAGCAAGGCACCAACGACATCGTTGAGGGCACTTTCAGACACCACGATATCCTTGGTGGCTGGATCCTTAAACCGCAACCCCTTCAAGAGTGGAACGATGGCAGCTGGATCGGTTGATGCCAGAATCGCACCAAGTAACACAGCTACGGTTGGCGTGACGACAATGTCTAGAGCACCAGCTCCCCATAGCACAACAACTGATAACAAGAAGGCTGTCAGCAATACGCCTGGGAATGCCAGCATGAAAATCTTTGGAAACAGCTTCCTAAAGTTAGCGAATGGCGTCTCCAATCCCCCCTGAAACAGAATGAGTGTGGCGCCGACGGTAACCGCCAGCGCTAAATTCAACTCGTTCTCAAGGAATGGGTGGAGGAGTGGCCGGACAGCCATACCCACCAGAATGGCGATGACGAACGAGGGAAACGATGAGCCTTGCGCAAGGTAATGACAAACAAAGCCTAGTAGAAAAATAACTGCAGCATCGAACATCATTGCCGCTAATTCCGGTTCGGCGCTCTGGCTGGCGACAACCGCCAAGTAGGGCGCCAGTGCGTGGATCGTCAGGCCAAGCCCGACGACGACCGACCCGATCAGACCGATTCTTCCTAATTGAGACTTATACAATTTTTGCATAAATAAAAAAGACCCTTCCGCTTCCGAATTGATAAGGAACTTATACCGCATACAAGCTATCTTCACTACTCCCGTCAAGGGTTGATCCAAGTATCCAATTCTTGATAGTTGAACGCCTGGCGAGGTAAAGTGAATCTATGCAACAAGATAAAATTCTCGGTGGGACCGTACACAACATGCCAGCGGACTTGCGCAAGGCTCTGACTGCCGCCCCAAAGGCATTAGCAGCCTGGAATAGCCTCACCCCACTCGCCCGCAACGAGTGGATTTGCTGGAACATCTTCGTCAAACAGCAAAAAACACGAACGCACCACATCGAGCGGACGGTCAACGAGCTACAAGAAGGCAAGCGCCGGCCGTGCTGCTGGCTCGGCTGCCCCCACCGCAAGGATAAATCGATGAGTTCTTCGGCAAGATGGGTACTAAATAAGCAATCTAAATCAAGCAGCTAAATTGCCTAATTGTCGCTACTACCACTGATAATTCACGCAAACCTGGTAAAATACAGGAATGAAATACTTTCTCGGATTACTAATCACAACGTTAATCGTCGGAGCTATATTCCTTGGTTTTAGCATCGGCAAAAGCAGCTTGATTCAATCCATGACTAACAATACCAGCGAGTCAGTAACTGCCGATAGATCGGAAAAAGATCTTGGCGTCAGGGTGCTTGATTTAAGCAACAGGGGAATTACTAAAGTAGACTCCGAGATCTATCGCAAGACTAATACAACCGACCTAATCCTCTCTGGTAACAACATCAAAACCTTACCCTCCGAAATGGGCAGAATGACCAATCTCGTCACCCTTAAAATCGACCACAATCTATTGGATGGTAACCTGATCGGCGAGGTTCGTCTTATGTCTAAGCTAAAAATCCTAGACGTAAGCAGTAATAACATGACAGGAATACCGGCAGAAATCGGTCAACTAAATAAGCTAGAGATACTCAACTATAGCGATAATAAAATTACAAATTTACCAGATGAACTCTCTAAGCTCAGATATAATCTTAAGGAGTTCGATCTATCCGGTAATCCACTCTCCCAAGAGCAGATTAGTAAGCTCAAAATCCTACTTCCAGATACCAAAATAATCTTTAATTGAGTTAACTATACCTATTTTGGCTACAGATAGTGGAGAACGTTAGAACTGCAATCTATTTTTCCGCAACCACAGTATCAACTGTCATCCAGTCGCAGACGTTCGGCGTCAACTCAACGACACGTTTATGAACCTCAGTGTCGGCGTGCTGCTGTAGTGCTTCAAGACTAGGAAATATGCAATCTTGCAACAGATGCGCCCGCTTTGCCTTAAAGGTTTCCGGGATGTGCGTTGCCACGACCCAATCGGTTACGCCGAGTTCCTTCTGCAAAAACTCGCCCATCTTATTCAAACGCGAGATGACCTCGTTTCGTTGTTCTTCGGTTGTTGAATCGTAGAACGTAATGACTACTGTGTGTCGGATTTTCATAGACTCAAGATAAGTAAGTTACATCTTTTAAGCAAACGAACCCGTTGTAAGCTCCCCGGCTCGTTTGTAGTTGGCAAGGATGACGCCGCTTGGCAAGGCTTGAGAATCAAGCAACTCAAAAGCGGCGGGGATTGTTCCCTCCGCAAACAAGCGCTTGCCGGCACCAAGCGTCACCGGATAGATTCTGAGCCGCAGTTCATCAACCAGATCGTTCTTCAAGAGTGTCTGCAGAAGTACGCTGCTGCCCCAGACATGCAGCACCGGACCATCCGCTTTTTTCAAAGCTGTGATTTCGGCCACAACATCATCGTGGATCAAGACTGATGTATTCCATGGAAAATCCGCGACTGTATCCGAGACGACGTATTTTGTCGCTCTATTAAACGGGTCGGCTATCGCGCCGGTCTGCTTCGGCCAGTACGCTGCCCAGATCTCGTAGGTCTTCCTGCCGAGTAGTAGGTCAAGTGGCACGCTCAGTTCTTTGTTGAGGATCTCACCGAACGATTCATCGGAGTACGGGACGGTCCAGCCACCATACCGAAAGCCGCCCGAGGTATCCTCTTCTGGCCCGCCAGGTGCCTGCATCACCCCGTCAAGGCTGACCATCATAAACACAACGATGTTTCTCATACTGGCACTCTAGCAGATGGCTTCATAAGAAAAGACCACCTGGTAGTGATCTTTTCTTGACTCTAACCATAAACTACTGTGGTACGACCGTTTTCGATCTCGATGTGAGTTTTGACATGATGTCTTGAGCCTCCCGCGCAATTCCTATAAAACCAATCATGCCTTGACTTACAAAGACGTATGACAGTATCCACCCGATGTCAATCGGCAACTTGAGCTGTGCGAGCATTGCCGGATCGTAGTACGCATCACCTGCAAGGGAGTACGCTAAATCAGCTAGCATCATCGCAGTAAACCCTACAACAATCCACCGCCATGGCTTCTTCAATTGGCCATGACCAAATTTTGCCATCAATAAGAGTAAGCAGACGCCAATTACTAAGATCAAGTCGCCAATACCATAGCCAATATTCACTGCATTCAAGAGAGGACCACTGTCGGTCGAATAACTGCCAAAAATGCTAAAGTATGCGATCACCAAGGCAAGTGCGCCGAATACATATACAATCCAATCACGCTACTGCACAAACGTGAGTCGGATCTCATTCAACTGATACTCAATGAGTATACCTGCCAAGAAAAATGGATAGGCAGCCAAAAAGAATCCATCCGCTATGGAAACACCCGGTTCTAACTGCAAGATGTGGACAATGTAAAACCAAACTGATTCACCAATTAGGTAGCTAAACAGTCCGATAGTGATCAGCAGAAGTGACAGGCTACGTTTGGCCAGACCACCAAAACTCACAAAGGCAATCACGCCAAGTACCGCAGCCACCAACGGCGCTAGCAGGTAAATGGCATCAGAAACAAAGTACGTGCTCGAGGAATCAGTAATCAGCGTGTAGCCGTAAGTAAGACTCAGCAAGATACCAAAAAAAAGTACGTCCAGTTTCTTCATACTGTGTTCCCCTCCGCTAGTTTTGCTTTTGAAATCAATGCACTCAGCGCCTTTTTGGTGTTTTCATCGCCTACAAAATTTATCAAAAGCTCCTGTAATGCCCGCTCAATTCCATCTATCGATTCGTCTTGAAAAAAATTCTCAAAAGTCTTTGCGCTATTTTCACCAAGATTATTCGCAATGGTATCGCACGCCTCTTTTAAGAACGTTTTATTAGTCCATTGCACGTGCTGCTCTACCACAGCCCCCCCCCTTCATAGTATGGATTCATTGATCATTTTTAGCATACCACACCAACCTTTTTCGGTATCCTCGCTGCCTTACGGGCACCCGTCCAACCCAGACCTCTTTTCAGAGCAATCGCTATAGGCTATCCCTCTACCTCAACTTGGAAACCACCGTAGGCCATCCGCTTCATATCAAAAGGCATCGACATATCTTTGCCTTCTTCCATCTGCTTGTTCATATCTTCCATCACCTTCGCATTGACCTCGTCTCGATGTTCTTTGGATTGAAAGACTATGAAAGAAAACCAGACTGTTTCATCACCTTTTGCTCCAGCCATTTCCGTGAATGCACGTGCTTTTTCCCCACCCATTTCTTGTGGCACAAGGTCATTACCACGGCATTCATAGTATTCAAGCGCGCCATGCTTTATCCACGAATCGCGACCACCTTCTGCCATTTTTTTATATTCCTCAGCTTTGTCTTTTGGAACAACAAGCACAAATCCATCGACATATTTTGCCATGCTCACCTCTTTTCCTAATTATTTTACTAGTAGTATGCCGCAAACAAAATCATCACAATACACATTTCTTTGAAAGCGTGACGGATAAGATTAAGATGTTTTCGAACTAATGCGGTAAACGCTCTAAAAATTCTTTTAGATCTGACTCCGGTGCAAAAATAAAAGCGTTCTCATCTTGCCTTGGAATCTCTAGTTGCGCCTTCGCATCATCCAGATACTCCTGCTTCACCTCGTGTCGTTCGCCCGTTTCTTTATTTTTCTCTTGCCTTTCAAGCAGTGTTTTCTCAGGCGTATCTAGATAAACGACAACTGTTTGTGCCCCGACCTCATTTGCTAATGTCCTTAGCTCGTCCCGATGTTCCTTCCGTAGGTTCACATTGTCGAACACGACCGATTTCCCACTCTGCAGCAATTCCTTGATTCGTTGCAGGCACATGCCTAGAAGCATCCGCCATTCTTCATCGCTATCCTGATCAATCTCGAGCGCTGCTTGCTTCTCAAAATACATCGCATCCTGACTGACAAGCGGAATATGGAAATGCGCGGCGATCCCTTTCGCAAGTGTTGATTTTCCCGAGAATCCAACACCGCACATAATGTAGAGTGTGGGCATAGCGCTACTGTAATCCCTTCAATAAGAAAAGACCACTTTTCAGTGATCTATTCTTGGCTCCCGGAGTTGGACTCGAACCAACAACCCCCTCGTTACACGAAATCCTCATGTTTCCATGAAGCGCGGACTATCTCATCACCCCGACATTACATCGGGGGCTGGGCGCTATCTGCAAGAGTATTGTTGGGACTCACTTGCTAGTCTCTACACCTTGTCGTCAACCGAAGCCCTGACGACCTTGGCTCGGGATTACCTGTGCGGCTTCCCCGAGTTCACCCAGTGTTCACCAATAAATTACTCTATTGGGCTGCCATCGACAGCGAGGTGCTCTGCCATTGAGCTATCCGGGATTAGTGGTTGTAAACCGTGGGTACTGTACCAAAAGAGCGCTCCAGGTTCAATATTTGGATTCTTCTGGTATACTCTCGGTTATATGACAAATACCACCACTATCGAACAATCGTTCATTGTCAAATGCGAACCCGAAGTTGCCTTTACGGCCTGGTTGGATAGTAAGTTGCACGGCGAAATGCTCTCAAGCCCGGGCGAAGCAACGATTGACCCTAAGGTTGGTGGAAAGTTCTCGATCTGGGACGGCGCCATTACTGGTGAAACACTCCGAATTGATCAAAAGAAAAAACAAGTTGTCCAAAGCTGGCGCTACGACTATGACGACTGGTCTAAGGACGAGCCAAGTAAGTTGACCATTGAATTCCTGCCTCACGAAGAAGGGCGCCAAACAAAGGTCCAAATCCGACACACAGACGTGCCCGAAAACCACGCCAAAGAACTAACTGAGGGCTGGGAACAGTACTACTGGTCACCCATGAAAGAGTACTTCGTCAACCAACAGAACTAAGCCGGTCAGAATTGAAGCATTGCTGATTGAAAAAAGTCGGATTGGGTACTATTTCACAAAGATGAGCTGGACCGGCGGCTGGCGCTACCACACACGACACACGCTGGCCAGAATGCACTATCAGAACACTTGTTGAAAGCTGCCTAGTAGCTCATCAAATACTGCCCCGTGTAACCAACACGGGGCTCTGCTTTGCAGGTATGGTATAGTATTGAGATAGGAAAGGAGATGTATGTTTATCCTACTTCGTTGGTTGATTAATGCGTTGGCGCTGTTACTGGTTGCCTACATTGTTCCAGGCTTCGTTGTGGCTGGCTTCTACCCTGCCCTGATTGCTGCCTTACTGCTTGGACTCATGAACGCGATTGTTCGACCAATCCTCTTGCTGCTGACGTTGCCGATCACCCTGCTCACACTTGGACTTTTCACGTTCGTGATCAATGGATTAATGCTCTGGTTTGTCTCTACGATCGTGAAGGGATTCGATATTACCAGCTTTAGCGCTGCACTATTTGGCGCTGTCGTCCTGTGGTTGATTGGCATGGTCACCAATGCGCTACTCGATGCGAAACGACTAGACAGATAGTCGGTCTATCGTGCTACACATTACAGATTTCTCGGTGTTCATAGATAAACGAGCCGTTGTTGGCCCAGTCAACATGAAGCTCACGAGCGGCGAACTCCTAGCAATTACAGGTCCAAATGGCTCTGGCAAAACCACCTTGCTTCGAGGTCTACTCGGCATCCTTTCGTCTCGTGGGTCGTTAGAATACAACAAACAGCAGGTCGACCGATTGCCAGCAGCATCCGTTGGCTATGTGCCACAGCGGTTTTCCTTTCCTGGCACACTCCCCCTCACTGTCCAAGAATTTTTTGCCGTCTCATCAGTACCACCCGACAAAGAACTCTGTCACGAACTCCATATCGAAGACATTCTCGACCGCAGCTTAGCGGTGCTTTCGGGTGGTGAGCTGCAGCGCGTCGTACTGGCAAGAGCGCTCGCCCGTCAACCCAAACTGCTGGTGCTCGACGAGGCCTCGGCTGGCATTGATAGTCAGGGTAGGGCGCAAATAACCTCACTCTTGAATCACCTGATCAAGGAACACGAGCTAGCCATTATCACCGTGACCCACGACCAAATGGAACTTGACCAGTACAAACAACGACTAGGAAGGAAATTCCATGAACTCGTTCTTGCCGACCATCCTCACTGAACCCTTTGTTATCCGTGCACTGATCGCGGCCATTGTGTTAGCCGTAAGTGGTGGGATTATCGGCAGTTTCATTCAGATGCGGGGCATGAGCTTCTACACCGATACCATTTCACACTCAACGTTCACGGGCGTTGCCCTGGGTGTACTACTCGGCATCGATGTCGGCGCGAGTGCTGGAATCTTTGCTATCGTCGTCGGGCTGGCCGTTTTACTAATCCGCAAACGGACTCGCCTGTCATTTGACACTATTCTTGGCGTACTCTTTGCCTCGGTCGCCGCCCTGGGTATCTTTCTCCTCACGTTCATACGGGGCGTTCGGATTGATCTCTTTGGCCTGTTATTCGGTGACATCTTAGCACTGTCCAATGCCGACGTGATCACCATCCTGATCGCTGCCACGGTCTCACTGACCGTCCTTTGGACAATCCGAGAACAGCTCATACTTGAGATTGTTCACCCCGAGTTAGCTCGAGTCGAAGGCGTACCAGTGGAACGAAACGATGTCATTTTTGGCATCGTCGTTGCCTGCATGATCGCCTTAGGCATTAAATTGATCGGCATCATTCTGCTATCAGGGCTTTTCCTTATTCCATCAGCAACAAGCTACCTACTCTCCCGCTCGATGCACGATCTGCTGTGGGGGAGTGCGACCGTGGGGCTCATGAGCGCAATCATTGGCATCACGCTCTCCGCGCTCCTTGATACACCAACGGGACCAACCATCGTACTCGTTTCAAGCGCATTTTTTGTCGTAGCCCTCTGCCTACGACCTCTCTTCATTGCCAGACATGCCTAATCCCCAAATCCTTGGTTCGGTAACTGCTGCCGAAATGGCTGAGGTCGACCGAACCCTCGAACAACGGATTGGTATACCGCTCGTCGCATCAATTGAACGGGTTGCTGGCGTCTTGAGTGCATTCGTGCGGACTGTCCTGCCCGCGAGCGCTCACCGCGTACTTGTGCTGGTTGGTATGGGCTACAACGGTGCTGACGCGCTCGCGACTGCCAGGCAACTCGCAAGCTGGGGTAATGAGGTTGTGGCGCTCCTTGACCATGCACGAGATGAACTCAAGCCGCTGACGCAACAGCAACTCGTCCTTGCTGAACAATTTGGCGTTCGGATTTTTGAACCCGGCGCGCTCCTGCCAGATACCGATTTGATTCTGGATGGACTGATTGGCTACGGCCTGAGTGGCACAACGCTCGCCGAGCCAACGCGTGAATTGATACTCGCCAGCGCCAAGTATGATGTACCGCATATCGCGATTGATATTCCATCGGGTATCAATGCAACGACTGGCCGCGCCACCACACCAGCCTTTCGGGCTGACACCACCCTCACACTCGCCTACCCAAAGACTGGACTGACAAAGCTCTACTCACCGCCGTTGGTCGGTAAGCTGCTCGTCGTTGATGCTGGTATCCCACCAAGGTGGTGGCAACGACTAAACCAACCGACTCCTGATTTTTCCAAAACCCCACTGATCGAGGTCGAGTACCCACCAGCCAAGGTGGTACAATGAATGTATGGATAGCGCCTTTGACGTGATTGTAATTGGTTCTGGCGCAGCTGGACTATCGGCAGCCCTAGGGACTGCTCAGCAAGGGGCGAGTGTCGCGCTTGTTGAGCGATCGACGTACCTCGGAGGAGAGTGCCCAAATTCAGCCTGCGTCCCAACGCAGACACTGCTGCGTGCAGCAAAAACCTATCACCTCTTACAACACGCAGACCAACTTGGCCTTCCTATGCCAACCGACAAGGCGCAATACCGTCAAATCAAGTCATTCAAAGATGCGATTGTCGCTCAAACCGGTGGCCGTCACCTAACTGCAGCTCGCCTCAAGGAACAGGGGGTTGAGCTCATCAGGGGAGAGGCCCACTTTGCGGATCTTCACACACTGGTCGTCGACAACAAGCGACACACTGGTCGTCAATTTGTCATCGCAACGGGCAGCCGCCCCTGTCCACCAGCACGTATTGGCCTTGAACATGTTCCCTACCTTACGCATCGAGAAGCAATCGAACTAACAACACTGCCAAGCTCATTGATCATTCTTGGCGGTGGGCCAATCGGCGTTGAGTTTGCGGTACTGTTTGCGATCTTCGGTGTCGACGTCACCTTGGCTGAGTATGGCAAACGCATTCTGCCGAACGAGGATGCCGAACTGTCCGAATTCATTGCTAAAGAGCTGACTGGGTTCGGCATTACCGTGCTTACCGACTACTGCGCTGAACAAGTGACGTCACACGGCCAGAGCGGTATTACCATGAGCGGTCGATGCAGAGGCCAACGGCGAGTGATCAATAGCGAACAGCTATTGGTTGCCTGTGGATCAACGCCGAATGTTGAGGCATTGGGCATCGATCGCTTAGGCGTTGTGCTGACTGATGATGGCATTCAAACGGATGACTATCTTCGAACAACTGTCCCACACATCTGGGCTGTAGGCGATGTGACACGCCATCCACACTATACCCACACTGCCCACTACGAAGGCAGCCTCGTTGCCCATAATCTTACCCAACAAACCAAACGGGCCCTCGATCTACGTGTCGTACCACGCGCACTCGCGACCTTTACCGACATCGCCTCGGTTGGGAAGACCGAAGAAGAACTCACCAAACAGCAACGACCGTACATCGTTGGTCGAGCAGACGTCGCCCTCCTCGGCAGATCACTTATCGATCAAACAAGTGCCGGCTTCATCAAGCTACTCGTTGATCCCGATACTGGACATGTGCTGGGTGCCTCAATTGCCGCACCACAGTCTCACGAGCTTATCCACGAGATTGCCGTGGCTATGAAAGCTCAGCTCCACATTGATGTGCTTGCCACACTCCTCCATGCCTACCCAACATACGCGGAAGGGATTGCTGTCGCAGCGAGCGACGCTGGCAACCAGCTCCCACCAAGGTAGCCACTATGAATCGCATCTACACCCGTCTGGGAGATGAAGGCACAACGGCAGTCCTTGACGGCGGACGGCAACCGAAACACGCACTGATTTTCCAGACAATTGGTGAGATCGACGAGCTGAATGCACAGCTCGGCGTCTGCGTTGTACTGACTGATCAAAAAAAAGTCCGCGTCGAACTCTGTGCGATCCAGCACGAACTGTTCGCCATTGGCGCCCAACTCGCCAGTGATGAGGTAACGACCTACGGCGTTGCCGCTGGAGCAGTCGCTGCCTTAGAACAACAACTCGATACCCATTGGGCGGCCACGCCTCCGCTGACACGCTTCATCTTACCGGGTGGCACAGCCCTTGCTGCCCATCTGCATCTTGCTCGCACAATTACCCGTCGAGCCGAACGCTCACTCTCAGCGCTTCATGCACACCAGCCACAAAATCCAATAACCCTCGCCTACATCAACAGATTATCCGACTACCTTTTCGCGCTGGCTCGATTCGAAAATCAGCGTTCTGGCACCCGTGAGCAATTATGGAAACCCCGTGATGAGTAGAGGAGTTCGCGCCGCTCTCGTTGGCTTGAGCTGCTCCATTGCCGTGATTGGCGCTGGCACCATCGGCTTTCACTATCGCAACCTAACGCTGATACCTCGATCACTTCATGCGATTACCCACGGTCTGCCACAACAAAATCTAGTCAAGCCTGATCAAGTACCCCGACCCGTCCAGCGCATTGTTGATCAGCCAGTGCCAATCCTCATGTTCCACTATGTCCGCTCGGTCTCAAAATCCGACGATCCTATGGGCTACAGCTTATCAATTGAACCAACGCTCTTTGCCAATCAGCTTGATGCGATCAAAACGGCAGGCTACCAAACCATCACACCAACACAGCTAGCACTTGGCGATATACCAGCCAACAGTATCATGCTCACATTTGACGACGGCTATGCAGATTTCTACAACACGGCCCTACCACTCCTGCTCGAACGAAACATGACTGCAACCACCTTTGTGGTGAGCGGCTTCCTGAACGATGATAACCACCGATACCTCACTCGCGAACAAGTTCGATCACTCGCTGACCAAGGCTTCGAAATCGGTTCGCATACTGTCAGCCACCTCAACCTTGTCACCGCCGATCCCAGACGGAAACAAGACGAACTCTTGATTAGTCGACAGGTTCTCGAACAGATCACTGGCAAACGGGTAATCGCACTGGCCTACCCATCTGGCAAGGTTGATGATGCAACGGCTATCATTGCTGACTACGTTGGCTACTCAATCGGTGTCACGACGCAATCTGGTGTCGCACTACCCACAGCCAATCAATTGCTCTTACCGAGAATTCGTGTCCACGGCGGTGAGTCAGCTGCCGATCTACTTACCGCCATTGAACGGTCACTGATCGGCGCACCAAATCCAACCGACGAAGAGTTTATTGACCCACTCTCATCGTAGTCGACGTCGGCCGTACACGATCAACAGTAAGCTCACGGCACCCAGTCCAATGCTCACGATCTGGGCGAGTGATAATCCGCCACTTGATGGGGGATCGTTCAACCGGACAAACTCAACAACAAAGCGAGTCAGACTGATACCCACAAGAAACCGCAAGAAGAGCTCGCCTGGAAAGCGGGCACTTCGTTCAGTCTTCAGTAGTACGAACAACACCATCCCGTTCAACAAGGCGTCATACAAAAAAATCGGATGAACATAGGCCGCGCCCTCAAGCGCCACTGGCCTCAATAACTCGGGAATGAACATTTTCCAGGGTACCGCTGTCGGCGTGCCAATCAGCTCCATATTCGTAAAGTTACCAAATCTACCCAACGACATACCGAGCAAGATCGCTGGGGCGGCAGCATCAGCTACACGCCGAACATCGACTCGGTAGGCTTTGGCGGCCACTGCCGCGACGATCAATGAGCCAAGGAGCATGCCGTGAATCGACAGCCCGCCAGACGAAACTGCCAGAACACTCACTGGGTCAGCAAGAAAGCTCTGGAGATTTTGAGCGACGTAGATCAGTCGAGCGCCAACTAAGCCGCCACCAATAGACCACCACAGCACCTGCTCAACCAGCTGAGGGCTATACTCTGTGCTCGTACTAATCCGTCGAAGCGTCCAGGGTAGACCGATTGCGATGCTCGTCGCAATGAAGATGCCGTACCAGTGGACCTCAATCGAACCTACAGAGAAGGCAATTGGTGAGATCAGCATCTCACCAGCAAATGCCGCTCGTAGCACGAGCGAAACAGTTAGGACCAGGGCGACACAGCCACCGGCTACCACCAGAGGACGAAACCTCGTCATAAATTTTACTTCAAATAGTCGCGGAGTTTCTGGGCCGTTTCGTGCTTGCGGAGTTTCTGGAGTGCCTTGGCCTCGATTTGTCGAATCCGTTCTCGAGTAACGCCAAATTCCTTACCAACCTCTTCGAGCGTATGG
>JBBUCD010000009.1:0-9798 GCA_038057955.1 Patescibacteria group bacterium
CTTGTGGGGGATGAGCCAGATCCGTTGGTAGTCGACAGGATTGTCGAAAATGTCGTATTGGACCTTGAAGTTTTCGGCTTCAAGAACCGTGTAGATTAAGTTGTACTGAAATACAGGATTGCTTGAGTACTCGGCGAAGCTACCAATTTTGATTCTCGGGGCAGTTTCATTGGGAATGACTTCTTCTTGGGCTACACATGGCTGCAAAAAAAGCAAGACAATAGTCCTACTGCACAAAGACTTCTCACTGTGGTTTGTCCTCCAAAATTCTTAATCGATCGTTGCTATAGCAACCAATCAATATACCGGATCATTTATTGGTCAGTCAATTGTTATATTCAACAGATTGTGAGACTATGCGCCGTGAAGATGTGACTCTTACGAGAGCCATGTACATTTCAAGAATAGGAGACCAAGGAAATGACTTGGCTTGAATTGAGTCGGTGGTTGACTGTTTTTGGGAGCGGGATTATCACGCTTGGTTTGTACGACCAGGCGCGAAAGGTGCTAATTTCAAGAAGCGTTGACGATCTATCAACGGTCTTGGTGATTTCGCTGATCATCAATGAATCCGTTTGGTTGAACTATGGCGCTTCGCTAGGCGAGTGGCCGATCATGCTTATTTCGGGGGCTAATATCCCGGCGGTGCTCATGATTATGGTAGGGTATTTCAAATATCGAGAAGGAGGTGCGCGTCATAAGCAACGATGTAAATAGCACCCCGATAAGGATCCAGGAGGTGATTTCGGATACGCCTCTCATGGAGCAGGTGAATAAACTAATACTGGATTTGGCTGTGCGCAAGCTGCGCTGGCATATTGATGACTATATTCACAATCTCAGTTCGCGATCCAAGATTTGGGCAGCGACCCATTGCGGAGAGTTGGCGGGTGTTGTTCATATGGTGCTTGGAGATCCGGCTACGCGTCCAATCCGTAATCCATATAATCCATTGAAAGAAGGCGATGGATGGAGGAATCTCGTCTTGTCCACTGCAACCAGCGTTGAGATTTCTTACGTTCTGGTACTTCCAAAGTATGAGAGCAAAGGGATTTCTCACGCTCTATTAGCTCAGTGTATATGGTACTGCCTGAGGGAGCAGGTATCAATCATTGAGCTGACCTTAACTCATAAGCTATTTGAGTTTTATGAGTATCATGGGATGGTGGCAAATCTCGTTTTAGATGAGAGGTTAGGAGGAGGAAGTAAGAAATACATCGGCCTCGAAGAGGAGTTCTTTCCAGCTTTTTTTGTCGTTTCAGATATGATTCAGGGGATACAGAGCAAACGTCCGGACCTCTGGAAGGTCATTGAGTCCTATAAGAATTATCTCGCCCAATAGGGCTGAGTCGTCAAGGCGACCCAGCCCTATTTTATTACACGCGGAGAAAGGATAGTTTTTGATTGCCAGTATTGGCAGTTTTCTGGAGTATCGATATCCACCAAATCACTGGAAATATTTTTTCTTTTGAAACCCGCTCCCAGTAGTTTTTTCATGTGATATGGCTTAATACGAACTGCTTCATCGGAGAAGTAAGTAAGGACTCCGCCGGGTTTAAGCTTTTTGTATGCAAAGGGAAAGAAGGGATAGTGATTTCTATATTCTCGGGTTGAGAGCGGATAAGTGTCAAATAGAATTCCGTCCAAACTACCATCGGGAATTTCATCGATCACTTCTTCCCAAAGTCCGAGGATGACTTTCGTTTTGTGACGTGATTTGTCAGCGAAAACCTGAGCTTTTTTCGCAACGAGATCATTTGCCTCGATGATGATATGTAGCTTAAGTTGAGGAGCATCCTGAATATAGCTCGCAGACAAACCCATACCAAAGCCAACCTCAAGTACTTTACCACCATTTGATGTCGCAATCTCCGCGAGTCTTTTCATGTAGGGCTTTTCCCAATCTTCCATCACTGGGTGATCAAGAATCCTTAGCTCATGCTTTCCAAAGTCTGGTTGAGCGTGTTTCCAGTCATTTTTATTATGGAAGCCAATATTTTTTAAGTCATGATCAATTTTTTTCATTGAGTCATTCATATAGTTAGAATATAATATATTTATATCTGTGAGCTTTATATTAGGCTGCATAGTCAATTGATGCAACTGATGTAACATGGAGGGCTTATCTTATCACTTTGGCAGCATTTGGTTTTTTATGTATCGTCAGCCGTTCTACTTGCCCTGGGTATCTTTGTATACAAGCAGAACTCAAAGAATACTATTAATCAATTGTTTTTCTTATTAGTTGTTTTTTCAGTTTTTGGTTTTATTGTTAATTATCTAGCTGATGCAAATCCAGCCCTATCTTTAATTTGGACCAAATTATCTTTTGATGCAGGGTTACTAATTGCTATAGCCCTTGTGTATTTATCGTTAATTTTCCCAACACCCTCTAAGGTCCCAACGAGATTACACCTAATGATTTGGGTGCCCAACTTGCTGTTTATGGGGCTGATAACTTTTACGAGCCTTTTCGTTAAAGACATGACAATCCGTTCTTGGGGAACGGACGTAGTTCCAGGTGATCTATTCTCCATCTATACGCCATTTTTTCTGTGTTATGCGATCTGGGCTCAAACACTGCTTTGGTTTAAATTTCGTAAATCACTTGGCATTCAAAGACAGCAAATTTTATATGTTGCTCTGGGCGTTTTAGTATTTCTGGTTATCGGTGTATACACAAATCTTCTTTCCTATTTTATTATTGGTGATTATCGAATGGCCAAGTATGGTCCATATGCCGCTCTATTTTTGAGTGGATTCATCGCTTACGCTATCATTGCCCATCGTCTCTTTGATATCCGCGTCATTATCAAGCGGACAGTTATCTTTGCCGGTCTCTCGGTATTCACACTGTCGATGTATGCAGCGATCGTTTTCATTTTCTCGGGTCTGTTTGGAAGCCAGGCCGGTGGGAATGTTTTTGCTCCTGCCAATATTGTGCCGAACTTTGTGGCAGCACTTGTCTTGGCAGTTACGCTTGATCCACTGCGTCGCTGGTTAACGCAGGTTACCGATAACTGGCTCTTCAAGGGTGAGTACAAGCAGGGCGAAGTACTGGAGCACCTGGCAAACACCTTAGCCAACGTGATCGATATTGACGAGGCTATCAAGGGTATGATGCAGGTGGTAGTTGAGCAGATGCGCCTCCATAAAGCAGTTGTGTTTATGCTGCATCCGAATACGAAGCAGCACGATCATGAGCTACGTGGTGTGACGAAGGTTGGGGAGTTTAGCGAGCTGGCATTGAAGCTGGCACCGCAGGATGTCTTGGTTGAGTACTTTGAAGAGATGGGGATAGATGCTGCTGATTTAGTCGTCACGGAAGAGCTGCAACGGATGGGGGGTGGCGGGAACGTCCATCGGGCAAATTTTGTGAAGCGGGCTGAAGCACTCGAGGCGTCGGTAGTGATGCCGCTGATTATCTCGCGCCAAGAGGCAGTGGTCACCAAACCCGGTGAACCAACGCAGACCAAAGAGGTGAAGAATCTGATTGGTATTTTGGCGATTGGTGCCAAGAAGTCGGGCGACACCTTCTCGGACAAGGATTTGGACTTACTCCATATTGTGGCCAATGAGACAGCTGCTGCTATTGAGAAGGGCCGGTTCTTTGAGGAAGATCGGCTGAAAACCGAGTTCGTTTCGATTGCCTCGCATGAGCTGCTGACACCGACCACATCAATGAAAGGCTACCTCTCGATGATTTTGGACGAGGGTATTGGCAAGGTTGATCCAACCGCACGTGGGTATCTTGAGAAGGTCTACTCGGAAACGAATCGACTAGCGGTCTTGGTGAAGGATCTGTTGAATGTCAGCCGAATTGAACGAGGCAAGATTGCGGTTGAGCTGAAGGTGCAAGATGTGATGGCCTTAGTCAAGCAGGCAGTCGAGACGCAGGAATTGAAGGCCAAGGAACGGAAGCTAACGTTGAAACTTGAGGCGCCGAAGAAGGCACTGCCAATGGCGAATGTCGATAGCGATAAGCTGCTTGAGGTCTTTATCAATGTCATTGGTAATGCCCTGAAGTACACTAAAGAGGGTGGCGTCACTGTGACGCCGAGTGCTACGCCGACACAGTTGAGTATCGCTATCAAGGACACGGGTATTGGTATCGCACCAAAAGATTTGGCGCACTTGTTCGGCAAGTTCTTCAGAGCCTCGAATTCTGACGAGACGGGGCAGACGGGGACAGGCCTTGGGCTCTATGTCTCAAAGTACGTGACTGAGCTGATGGGTGGCACGATCACCGTCGATTCGGTGGTTGGGATAGGTACGACCTTTACCGTAACGTTGCCGGTTGCCAAGGCGGGGGCACAGAAAAAATAGGAATACTCTGTAGAGAAAGAAAGAGAGAGACCAGATGGTCTCTCTCTTTAAAATTGTTGCAAAGTTTTACCTTGGCAGAACCCTATTGATCTCATCCAGCACTTGCTTGGGTACCGTCTCGGATTTCGTGAGGAAAGCGGCGCCGCCAAGTTTCATGACTTGGTCGCGGTCTTCGTCGCCCGAGAGGGCTGTGAGTACGATGACTGGGATCGCCTTGGTTGTGTCGTCTTGCTTGAGCTGGCGGAGCACTTCGAAGCCAGAGAGCTTGGGGATTCGTAGGTCGAGCAGGATAACATCGGGGATCAGTTCTTTTGCCTTGGCCAACCCAGCCTCGCCATCGGTGGCAACATCAATGGTAAAACCATCAATACCAAACCGAGCCGTGTAGAGATCTCGCAAGGTAATATCGTCTTCAATGAGTAAGAGTTTATGATTCATACAAGTACTGTATCATAGGCTCTAGAGCTGACAAGGGGAAAACCTATGAGTGAAATGCAAGCAGTTTTTATTACCGGCGCGTCAAGTGGGATTGGCGAGGCGCTGGCCGAAGCTTATGCCGAACCGGGCGTCATACTGGGGTTGGCGGCCCGCCGGACCGACCGATTGAGGTCGGTTGCCGACCAGTGCCGCAAGCTCGGTGCCAGCGTCCACTGCTACACGCTCGATGTTCGCGATGCTGAAGGCACTCGCTCGGTGGCAAAGCAGTTTCTTCGCGTCGCCCGCACGATAGACATCGTGATTGCCAATGCTGGTGTTGGACAGTGGAAACATCCACTGGATGCTCAGGCCGAAGAGTTTACGGCGATGGTAGATGTCAATGTGAACGGTGTTATTAATACCCTGAGCGCCTTTACCCCCACTCTGGCCAAACAGGGGCACGGTCAGCTAGTGGCGATTAGCTCAATAGCTGGGTTTCGTGGCCTGCCGAGTGGTGTCTACTCGGCAACCAAGGTAGCGGTGAGGTACTTATTAGATGGCTGGCGACTCGATCTGGAGCCCTACGGCGTTGGAGTGACCTCAATCTTTCCTGGCTACATTACGAGTGAGATGACGTATGATGCGACTGCCTGGTACCCTTTCTTGATCTCGGCAGCCGATGCAGCGCATGAAATGAAGCGGGCGATTGCCCGCCGGCAACGGACAGTCGTACTGCCATGGCAGTGGTGGTTAGTGCTGCCCTTTTTGCGATTGGTGCCAAGTCGGATCATTGGCCTTTTGTCCCGTCGACGAAATGCGAAAAGTACCATACACTAGAATCATATGTGGAGGGGAATGGGACTACGGGCACAACTACTGAAGCGGGTGGTTGCAGCGTCACTGGCGCTGGTATTTTTGGTACCTTCGTTGGCAGCAGCTGTTGATATCACGGTCAATGCGACGATCGCTGATACGACGCCCCCTTCGACAATCATCATTGATCAGCCAGTGACAGGAACCACGTACACGCCCGCCACCATCCCAACGATATTTTCTGGAACGGGTGGTGATACAACAACCGGTGTTGGGCTGTCTGCTAACTCGATACAGCTCACATTGCAGCGACAGAGTGACGGCCTGTATTGGGACGGTGCCAACTGGGTTGCCGGACCGGTTTTTCTTGGTACGAACCACCCAGCAACCACCCAGGGGACAATTGCCAACTGGACATCGAGCTTCACAATGCCCCCTTGGCTTGATGACACCTATACGGTGATTGCCCGGGCTGTTGATCGGGCGGGCAATGTCGCCTCGAGCTCGTCTGTAACCTTTACGATTAATACGCCGGTTGTTGGTTTGATCGCGATTACCAACCCAACAACGAACACGACCTATAGTTCGAACACCATCCCAGTTAGCTTTACTGGTACATTGCGAGACGCTTCCAGCGGCACTGGCTTTCAGCCGAATAGTGCTGAGTTTTACATTCAGCGCGAAAGCGATGGCTCGTATTGGAATGGAAACAACTGGATCCCAACCGTGTTCTACCTTTCAACCACGCACAGTGGTACGAACGATGGCACGCAGGTGAATTGGACCTCGAACGCGCTTTTGCCACCGTGGCTTGATGGCAGCTACCTCATGCAGGCACGGGCGACAAATCGCTCAAATATCTTGTTCTCGAGTGCCATCATTCGCTTTACCATTGCAAATGGTGCGGCTGCCGCGCCAGGTGTTGTTTCACCGCCACCCAGTACGACTCCACCGACATTTTTTACCCCACCGTCATTTATCCCAACTGACACGCCGTTCGGGTGGATTACCTCGCTGCCAGGCGCCGATCTGATGAGTCGGTTGTTGGCGTTGGCAACGTTGTTGTTGACGATCGGCTTGGCACTGATACCGGCGTTATTGCAGCTTCCACTCCGCTTACCAGCGACGATTGGGCCACTGGCGAACTTGTTCGCTCAGTTCATTGCGTGGCTGCACCGCCGACGTCGGTACGGTATTGTCTACGATTCAGCCAATTCAAAGCCAGTTGAGGGCGCATTCGTCCGCTTGATTGCCGAGGGTGGAAACCAGTTTGAGGTCGGGAAATTGCTCGAATCGAAAAAGACGGATGATAAGGGGCGCTACTCCTTCGATGTCCGCGAGGGTTTGTACCGAGTCGAGGTCATTATGCCGAACTACGCATTCCCATCTTCACGGGCGACGATTGGGTACCTAGGCGAGATTCTTGAGGCGACCGATCAAGGCTTGGTTTATCCTGATGTGCCGATTGATTCATTGACACCGAATGCGCATCAGTCAATCCTTCGGTTCCGCGAACTGGGTATTCGCATCCAACAGCTGCGAATCCCGCTGTCGATTACCGGCACTATTTTTGCCATCTCCTTCTTTATTGAACGGGGTGCGCCAATCGACAGTGCTATTTTGGTACTCTACGTCGTCTTCTGGTTCCTAGAGTATCTCAACTGGCTCCAGGGCCGTGAGGTTGCCTACGTGACAGCCGATAACAAGCCAGTCGCGTTGACGATCCTCCGCTTGTACGATACGAATGGTCGGCTTCGAACCACCAAGACAACCGACCTCCGCGGCCGCTACTCAATCTTTGCGGCTACGGGTAACTATCTACTGGATGTGCTGCATCGAGCCTTTGATGTTCAGTCCAACGAGATACGGGTGAAACAGTCGGGCGTCATTCCAAAGCACATCTATCTTCATCAGCTTCCGAAGACGGAGGGTCAATAAGGTGTTGACAACTTGGGGTGTATTTGGGACAGTCTCTTCTACATGCGTAGCATGACCAACAACTCGGATAGGGAATTGCGGCAGCGATAGCTTTTTTTGGTGTCTACGACCCATGCCGCACCGAGCGGTCTTTTTTATTCCTTGTGCCTTCTGTAGATGCATCCCACATCTGGGAAACACGACAGAGTGCGCAAGTACCAAACAGGTACCAAGCCAGTACGTTGACAAGCAGGTGTATAGAAAAAGTAGCAATCACCGAGTATTTTGATTAATTTTTAACGTGAGAATCGTCGAGCGCAATAGTGCTTGTGCGGTTCTCCGGATACAAGAAGAGCATATGGTGGATGCCTTGGGAGAAGAAGCCGACGAAGGACGTAGCAGGCTGCGATAAGCTTTGGGTAGGTGCCAAGCAACCGTTGATCCAAAGATGTCCGAATGGGGAAACCTTACTTCAGTCATGTGAAGTAGATGTCAGGAGCGCTCTGTCTCACTCATACTCACCGTCGATCCATTACAACTAACGGATCTTCAAACGGTTTAAGTGGTATGCGTGTGGCAGACCGCTCTTGATATCGGGTACCTGGTGAACTGAAACATCTTAGTAACCAGAGGAAAAGAAAGCAACACACACTGTTTAGTGTGAAAGTTGGCAAATGAAATTTGTTTGCCGACTTTGCGATTCCGTCAGTAGCGGCGAGCGAAAGCGGACTAGTCTTGCACTGTTTTACTCAACACGTTCGATAGCTGAATGAGCCTGGAACGGACGACCAGAGAGGGTGAGAGTCCCGTAAGCGACATCACTGTGTTGTTGATAGTGCCGCGCTGCCCTTGTGGCAGTGTGTAAGTAAGTCGAGACACGAGAAATCTTGATTGAAGACCGGAGGATCATCTCCGAAGACTACATACTTCTTCTCACCGATAGCGAACCAGTACCGTGAGGGAAAGGTGAAAAGTACCCCTAACCGGGGAGTGAAATAGTACCTGAAACCATATGCTTACAAGGAGTCGGAGCTCCGATTTATCGGGGTGACGGCGTGCCTTTTGAAGAATGAGCCAACGAGTTTGTGTGCACGGCTTGGTTAAGTTGGCCGAGCCAACGGAGCCGAAGCGAAAGCGAGTCTTAACGGGCGTCTGTCGTGCATACAAGACCCGAAACCGGGTGAGCTACCCATGGGCAGGATGAACGTTGAGTAAAATCAACGGGAGGTCCGAACACAATAGTATTGCAAAACTATGTGATGACCTGTGGGTAGTGGTGAAACGCCTATCGAACCCGGAGATAGCTGGTTCTCCTCGAAATATATTTAGGTATAGCCCTGTGTAGGCCCTTGGGGGTAGAGCACTGATTGGATTTGTGGCGTCGCAAGATGTTACGTCCAGACAAACTCCGAATACCAAGTCGGCTATTGCACAGGAGTCAGTCCGTGGGGGCTAAGCTCCACGCGACAAAAGGGAAAGAACCCAGACCATCAGCTAAGGTCCCAAAATCATACCTCAGTGGAAAAGGATGTGGCGAAGCATAGACAACTAGGAGGTTGGCTTAGAAGCAGCCATCCCTTCAAAGAGTGCGTAATAGCTCACTAGTCGAGGTTCGCTGCGCCGAAAATTCAACGGGGCTCAAGGTATGTACCGAAGCTATGGATCATATACCTTTATTGGTAGATGGTGGTAGAGGAGCGTTCGCTATGCAGTGAAGCTGAACCGTGAGGTTTGGTGGAGCGTAGCGAAGTGCGAATGTTGGCATGAGTAACGAAAGGGCGGCGAGAAACCGCCCCACCGAATGTCCAAGGTTTCCCGGGCAACGATAATCGGCCCGGGGTTAGTCGGTCCTAAGTCTAACCAGTAGATGATGGATTTCAGGTTGATATTCCTGAACTTGCCCTATTGTACCCACGCGGGACGCATTTTTTAGCTAACGAGTAATATATGAGTTATGTGCTCGTTGGGGCGAAGGTGACGAGAAAAGCGCGTGATTAATTGGTAGGACAAACCGTACCGCAAACCAACGCAGGTGGACGAGGCGAGAAGCCTCAGGTGATCGAGTGAACTCTCTTAAAGGAACTCGGCAAAAAAACGGCTGTAACTTCGGGATAAAGCCTGCCCCAATTTATTGGGGCTGCAACGAATGTATGCCAGGCGACTGTTTACCAAAAACACAGGTCTCTGCTAACCCTTCGGGGGATGTATAGGGGCTGACGCCTGCCCAGTGCTAGAAGGTCACGGGGACGGCTGACCACGGATTTATTCGTGAAAGGCCAGAACTTAAGCCCTAGTGAACGGCAGCAGTAACTATAACTGTTCTAT
>JBBUCD010000010.1:0-2114 GCA_038057955.1 Patescibacteria group bacterium
TCCCACACACCTGTTGATTGCCAGCCTAACACTACTCTTTGCCGGAGCGGTCTTACTTGCGCCAAAAACTACCCAAAATCCCCAGGCTGCTGTTGGCATCTTGGCTCAATTTCCATTCCAAGGACGCCTCACTAATACCGACGGTACCGTCGTTGCTGATGCCAACTACGATGCTATTTTCCAGTTGTACACGGTAGATACGGGCGGCATAGCGGTCTGGACCGAAAACCATACTGGGGTCGACCAAATCACTACCGCAGACGGCATCTTTAATACTCTACTAGGATCAATTACTACCTTGACCGGTATAGACTTCAATCAAGACGAATACTGGCTCGGCATCACCGTTGGTGCCGATGCCGAGATGTCACCACGCATCCGCTTGGGCGCTGCACCGTATGCCTTCAATACCGATACGCTCGATGGCATCTCTGGTGAGGACTACTTGCAGCTCAACGGCCAAGCCGGAGGTCAAACAGTGTATGGCGGCACTGCAGCCAGTGAGAATCTCGTGCTTAATTCCACCAGCCATGCCACCAAAGGGGATGTGATTGTTAACGACGACTTTGTTCCCTCAACCGACGACACCTACGACCTAGGTAGCTCGTCCAAGCGCTTCCGCGACCTATACTTAGGACCAACCACACTCCACCTAGCAACAACTGTTGCCGAAACCGTGACCGCTCGTGACTGGAAATTAAACGTCGACGAGACCAATGGTACCACCGACGGTGATCTGCGTATCCAAGAAGGCGCTAATAGTTATTTTGGCATTACCACGGCTGGCAACGTCGTCCTTGGTTCTGCTGCCCTGGCAACCACAGCGACCAACGGCTTTTTGTATACTCCAAGCGTACCGGGCACACCAACGGGCGTACCAATCACCTATACCGGACGCGTGCCGTTGGTGTACAACACTGCCGCTAATACGCTGTACTTCTACAATGCTGGTTGGCAGCCAGTCAGCGGTGGAGGTGGCATTTCTGGTTCAGGAGCAGCAGGGCGTGTGACTGTCTGGAGTGGCGCTTCTGCTGTCACATCTGACGCCGAATACCTTTATGACTCCACCCAAAACCGCCTAAGTATTGGCACTACGCCCTCAACGGATACAGTTGCAGTCCTAAGTATCCCTAGTAACAAAGCCATCTCCGCTAGAAACTCCGCCAACTCCGCCAATGTTAACCTAATCAAACTGGGCGCAAGTGATCAGATCTTTCTAGGTCCAACGACAGCAGATACAACTACATTTGATTTAACAGGTTCCACTACAACCACCTACGTATTCAACAATAGCTCAGGCAATCAAAGTAACGTTAGGATAGAGGGCAATCTTAGTGTTTATAACACTAATGGTATGACAGGTGGCATTGCAAGTACTGGTAGTATTAACTTAAAAAACAATGCATCTATTTCGGCTCGAAATGCTGCCGACACAGCAGATATTAGTCTTTTCAAACTTGGAACTAGCGATCAGATTGCCCCGGGTTTTACATCTGGCACCACATCTGCCTTTGATTTAAATTTTGGCGGTGAAACGACCTTCCTTTTCAATAACAGTGCTGCTAACAAAGCGCATATGACTATCGAAGGCACTCTATCTGTTTACGACAGTAATGCACTATCTAGTGCCGTTGCCACAACGGGCCATATTCGACTTCCAAATAACGCGTCATTGTCTGCGCGCAATGCAGGCAACACTGCAGATATTAGCTTAATTCGACTGGGAACGAGTGACCAGGTAGTAATTGGACCTACAAATGGTACTACCACAACAGCTTTTGACTTGAATGGTGGTTTCGAGACTACATTTAACTTCAATAACACCAATGTCGGCAACAAAGCACATGTGGGTATCGAAGGCACTCTATCTGTTTACGACAACAACAGCCTTACTGGAGCTTCCACAACGGGCCATATCCGGTTGCCGAATAATGCACAAGTTGCCGCACGGAACGCTGGAAATACGGCAAATGTCGACCTTATCAAGCTAACCGCCGACGACTACATCCAGCTTGGTCAGACATCGGCTGGCTTGGTTGAACTCGAAGTAGGCAGTGCCAATGGACAGTTCAGGTTCCGCAATGGAGCTGGAGCAACTAGCGGCAATGCGAGCG
>JBBUCD010000010.1:2214-25981 GCA_038057955.1 Patescibacteria group bacterium
TAGCACGAACGGATTTGGTACTGTTGCCACTGCTGGACATATTCGACTCCCAAATGCAGCCACAGTTACAGCCGATGCTGTAGGCTCTGGTGGCACCGGTGGCGGCAATACAAACCTTGTCCAACTAACTGGCGATGACTTCATCCAGTTTGGACCAACGTCTTCTGGAATAGTCGACATAGAAGCTGGCGCATCAAATGGACAGTTCAGGTTCCGCAATGGAGCTGGAGCAACTAGCGGCAATGCGAGCGTCGCTATCGAAGGGCATCTTGAGGTACATAGCACGAACGGATTTGGTACTGTTGCCACTGCTGGACATATTCGACTCCCAAATAATGCGTCATTGTCTGCGCGCAATGCAGGCAACACTGCAGACTTCAGCCTCATCAAACTCAACGCATCAGATCAGATCGAGTTTGGAACAGATGTTGTTTTCGGCGGAAGTTTATTGCCAACCACCAATGACACCTTCGACCTTGGCTCCGATGCACTCCGTTGGCGCGACCTCTACCTTGGGCCAGCAACGCTACATATTGGTACGAGTACGACCGATGGAGGAGCGATCACTTTCGACACCACAGCCGATGAACTTGAGTTTGGTCTCGATGGCACACAGCGACTCTTAATTAGCGATACTGGCAACGTCGTTGTTGGTACCGCTGCGCTCGCTACCTCAGCAGCGACAGGCTTCTTCTATCAACCAAGCATGGCTGGCACGCCGACAGGCATTCCAACTACGTACACTGGAAGAGTACCAACAACTTATGACAGCACTAACAACATTCTCTACGCCTACAATGGTGGCGCCTGGCAGCAGCTAACCAGTATGTCCGCAGGATCAGTAGTGCTGGGCGAAGTATCTGCACCCTCCGCTACTGCCAACCAAGGCAAGCTTTACGTCAAGAGTATTGCCGGCGGCAACAGCCTCTTCTTCAAAGATGAGAACGGCGTCGAGACTGATCTTATTAATAACACCGGAAAGTTAACGACCGCTGAGCCTCTCCGCACTATTCGAGGCAGCGTAGCGGCCAATGGCACGATCACTGCTGGCAGTGGTTTCACCGTTACTCATACAGCTAGCTCGGGTATTTACCAAATCAACTTCAACACCGCGTTTTCAGTCGCACCAACCACAACTACCGGCAACGCCTACATCCCTGCCGCTGGGCGTCTGAGCTTCGCTAGCTCTTACACGCCAACGACGACCACCGTCCAAATCCGAACGACCCGCTGGGAAGGTGCCTCACCTGGTGGCACAGAGTTTACTCTGACTGACGACGCCTTTGACTTTATTATCACCGGTACGCCGTAACCTTTCCACACGACCAAATCCACACAAGATTGCTATACTGGGTTCTATCTACGGAGGGACCGTTGAATACACAGTTTTGTGATGGGCAGGGTAATTGTGGTGGGTATCTTCCTGGTACAAAGGGGGCCCACCAGTACTTACATGACCATGTCGGTGCTTACCGGGCGTGGCATCACAGCGGTATCCGCGTGCCAGTGCACGTGCTGGTCGCATTCCTCACACTCTTACTCGCAGGTGCGGTCGCACTTGGGCCACGCCTAGCTGACAATCCGCAAGCAGCGACTGGTATCTTTGCCCAACTGCCATTCCAAGGTCGCCTGACCAATAGCGATGGCACTGTAGTAGCAGATGGCAGCTACGATGCCGTCCTCCGGCTCTACACAACCTCGATCGGTGGCGCAGCTGTCTGGACCGAGTCGCACACTGGTGCCAACCAAATTAGTGCGGTTGACGGCATTTTTAGCACGACCCTTGGCGCCCTCACCTCACTCACTGGCATCGACTTCAACCTGGACGAGTACTGGCTTGGGGTCACAGTCGGCACCGATGCCGAGATGACACCGCGCATCCGTCTTGGAGCCGCGCCGTACGCTTTTAACTCCGACGAGCTCGACGGTGTCTCGGCCGAAAACTTCTTCCAACTACCTGGCCAAGCCGGTGGCCAGACTGGTTATGGAGGCACAGCCGCTTCACAGAATCTTGTCCTGCGCTCCACCAGCCACGCCACCAAGGGGGACATTCTCTTGGTTGATGATGGCGGAGATGTTCGAGTTGGAACGCTTGGCAATGCTAGTCTGAGCGTACCAGGCACATCTGCAGGAACAAGCGAACAGTTTGGTCTTGGCGCGTCTGCAACAGGATTTACAAACACCGCAGTAGGCTCAGCTGCAGCGGCATCAGCAACATCAACAACTGCACTTGGCTATGGGACAGTGGCATCAAGTACCGAGGCACTGGCTGTGGGAATGCTTGCCAAGGCTACGGGATTATTCTCTACGGCACTTGGAGCGCGGGCAGAAGTTTCTGGTTTACACTCCATTGCCCTTGGCGACCGAACGGTGGCCGACGAAGATAATGCACTCGTCATTGGAGACAATTTTGAGGCTGGCTACGACACGAGCAAGATCTACTTTGGTTACGGCCGAGTCTCCTCGTTTTCCAGTAATTCCATTGCGTCAACACTGCAGCCTACTGGCGGACTCGGGCTAAACCACGAGGGTATGGGACTGAAGCTTGCTGGTGGACAGGGCACGGGCAGTGCTGCTGGTGGTTCAGTCAAAATCCAAACCGCGCCCGCAGGTGCTTCGGGTTCCTCACTCAACGCACTTGTTGACCGTCTGATTGTCACCGACGAGGGCGACGTGGGTATCGGTACAAATGATCCATTCGATAGCATTCTGGGTTCAGTTGCAATTGGCGGCAAAGGCATCCATATCGAGACCGGTGCCACTGCCGGGGATGTCTTGATCGAGGGCAATGACCCAAGCTTCGACCTTGTGAACGACACTGCTGGAGCTGGAGCGAAGTGGACCGAGATCTTCCAATCGACAGCTGGATTCTTGGGCTTCTTTAGTCGAGACGACAGCGGCGTACGCATACAGACAACAACCGAACCAAACTTCAGCATCGACAACGCAACAGAAAACGTTGGTATTGGCACGATAGGCAACAACTTTAGACTCGAAGTAGCTGGCCATATTGGGCCTGATGCCGATGATACCTACGACCTTGGCTCTTCGGCCTTGCGCTTCCGTGACCTCTACCTTGGGCCAACCTCGTTGCACCTGACTACGACGGTTGCGGAAACGGCCACGGCACGAGATTGGAAGATGACAGTCGACGAGACAAACGGTGCCACCACCGATGGCAACCTACGCATTCAAGAGGGGTCGAGCTCGTACTTCACAATCACTACGACCGGCAGCGTTATTGTTGGCTCCGCTGCGCTCGCCACCACGGCAACAGATGGCTTCCTATACTTGTCTTCGATGCCTGGCGTACCAACGGGCACTCCAACCTCGTATACTGGACGTGTCGCCCTGGCATACAACTCCACTGCCGACGACCTCTACGTCTACGATGGAACGTGGGAAAAACTCAACTCAACCAAAAACGTCGACGAAGATGTCCGGATCTTGCGCGGTGGCGTTACGACAGGTGCCTGTGCCACTACATCAGGCACAGGCTTCACGGCCGCACCGGCCAGCGCAACCGCCTGCCTTGTAACGATCACCACGCCATTCGCCGGACCAATTACCGTTACCGTGAGTCCCGTTGCCGCAGCGCCAGGTGCACCGCTCACCGCTATTAGCTTCTCGGCAGCTCCCGGTAGTTTTGTCCTTGAAAGCCTCTCGAGTTTTGTCCCAACGGCTGGTATTACTGTCAACTTCACGGTTGTTGGTCCATAGCTGTAGAATAGAAAGGCACCTATGCATCGCATCTACACCCTACTCATCCTCATCGCCATACTCCTCCTTGCACCACAAGGGGCGATGGCGCTGGATAGTGCTACGTATAGCATTCCGCAGTTTAATATGAACTCGTTTGGCAACGAAATTGGCTCGACCAACTTCGAGATCCGAGCCTCGAGCGGACCAATCGTAGGCGTAGCCAACAGCACCAACTACTCACTAGACACTGGGTTTCCTTCGGTCACAGGTTCAGTGGTCAGCCTGACCCTGAATGCGCCGACCGTGAACCTTGGCTTACTGGTACCAGGCAGCCCCGTGACTGGCACGACGACCAGCACCGTTGCCACCGACTCATCGGCTGGCTACACGCTCGCTATCCAAAAAGACCGATTAATGACCCATACTAATAACACCACCACGATTAGCGACAGCAGTGGTACAATTGCGGCACCAACCGCCTTCAGTGGCGGACTGGGCTTTACGATTAGCTCCGGCACCAGCGTCGATCCCATCTGGGGCGGTGGTGCCAACTACGCAGCCATCCCAACCCTAACACCAACGGTCTACCACGAACTGATCCAGTCGATCAGCTCACCAGACGCTACCACCATTACATACCAGCTGAACGTCCCAGTGACCCAGGAGCCTGGCAGCTACTCAACCTCGGTCGCTATCTACGCCGCCGCCCTTCCGTAAACACCAACAGGGGACTAGAGCAGCGTTCGCACAAAGGCGAGCGCTGTTTCTTTATTGGTGACTTTGCCTACAAGCTGAGCATTGCGGACGGCTTCGAGTAGTTCGGGGATTTTGGGACTGGCTGGGACGCCAAGGGCGATCAGATCATGGCCATCGAGCAAGAGCGGGGGAGTGGCGGCAATGTGCTCGGCGTGGGCCGCTTTCATGCGTTTGTAGAGCGCCAAGTTCTGGTTATACATACCCAGATCAACGGGGAGCGCGCCAGCGGCATCGGCATGGTGCAGTTCTAGGAGCCACGGGAAACGGGGATCGAGGACAAACTGCTCCCGCTTCGCTGGCCGGAGCTGCTCGATGTGGGCCAGACTCATGTGATTGGCGATGAGCCACTCCACGACCTCGATTTCGGTGTTCGGTTGTCGCAGACGCGTCAGGATACGTCTGGAAACCGCTGCCGATTGCTTGGCGTGGCCGTAGGTGGTAATCCGCCCTGTCGAACCCGCTGCTGGGTATTTGATCACTAGAGGCTTTGCAACATCATGGAGCAATGCTGCCCACGCCAGGAAGCTTGGGGCATCCGCCGGTACGGCTTTGAGTGACAACAGGAGGTGCTCAAAGACATCGCCCTCCTTATGAAACTCGCGTGGCTGGGGCGTGCCCTTGGTGGCCACCACCTCGGGTAGAAGGATCTGCAGTAACCCGATTTGATCCAAGTCCCGCACCGCCTGCTCACGCGAGCTGTGCCCGAACATCCGCGACAACTCGTGGCCAATCCGCTCCATTGAGATATGGGTGATGCTAGGCGCGGCATCATGAAGCGCTTGGTACGTTGGACGGTCGTACTGAAAGCCGAGCGTGTTCTTCAGTCGAACCGCTCGCAGGATACGCAATGGATCCTCGGCAAATCGCGCACTTGGTACGCCAATCGCTCGGATTAATCCAAGTGCTAGATCGCGCTGGCCCTCAACGTAGTCAATAACTTCTTTCGTCTCTGGATCGTAGAGTAAGCCGTTTATCGTGAAATCCCGTCGTAACACATCACCCTTGGCGTCGCTCCAGACTACCTGGTCTGGCCGCCGACGATCCGAGTAGCCCTCTTCGCTGCGGTAGGTGGCGACCTCAACGCCCCCAGAAGGGACGCTAACAATCATTACGCCAAAAGACTTACCTACCGGGTAGTGCTCTGGAAAAAGCCGCTCGATATCCGAGGGTTTGGCGTTGGTGGCGACATCATAATCTTTTGGGACGTTTCCAAGGAGAGTATCGCGGACGCAGCCGCCGACCCAATAGGCCTCAAACCCATTGGCGCGAAGGTGCCCCACAACCGTTGCCGCATCCTGCGCACTGGACATAACTAGTACAGCTTATTGGCGTTTTGGATTTTTACTCGGGCAGCCGCAATGCCGGCACCAAAGAACATCAGAACAATGATCGTAATGAACGCCACCATCATGGCAGACGGTTTGGCCGAGACTGGATCGAGCGCTGAGCCGGTCAAGCCAGTGCCGCTCGTTACCGTCACGCCAATAATCGTCCCCACCCGCCCGACAACGTCAATCGAGGCATCGTCAGAGTGGGATACCTGTTCACCAATGAACAAGGCGCCCCTGTACTGGCCAGGCTTGGTGGTCTCGCTTGGGCGAAGCCGAACCAAGAACTCCTGTGTCTCACCGTCTTCGAGCTCGAAGGTAACGGGTGTGACATCGAGCATGCCGTGGATGCTGTCGCGGGTGACGCCGGCATCGAGGAACTGGATGCCCTTGTCGTCTTTACTGGTAAAGTCGTAGTCAGCCCGTTGGACAATAAAGGTTCGGGTTGAGCCGGTGTGGTTGGAGAAGTAGAGCGTTTGCAGGGTGACCTCGCCAGCTGGCACGCTAATCGAGACCGTTGCCGGCTTCAGGCTGATCGTCTGGCCTTTGGGCTGGTCTTGGGCAACCGCCACAACCGGCATGACCAGCAAGGCACCCAAAAGTAAGAGGCGGGGCAGTGTCATGGGTTGGCAACGATGGTGAATGTTTGGCTCGAGACGTAGTTACCCGAGACCATATTGGGTGAGGTGTTGGCAATGTAGGAGATGGTGTAGAGTGTATCAGCGCTGAAGGTTGCGGTGGTTGCTATTGGACCGCCGCTGGTAGTAAAGGCAAACATGTTCGGTGTGTCGTATGGCGAGCTGACTACGCCAGATCCACCGGCTGGTCCCGCCCCAACGCTTGGGTTGGTGTTGGCAACCATATTGAAGCCAAACTGCTTGGTACCAGGCTGGCTGGCTTGGGCGGTCGAGCCGATCGGGGTGACGGAATCAGCATTCTGACTATGGGTCAGTGTGTTTGTGGCAGAGTACGAAATAGTGTACCCGGTCGCGTGGTTGGTCGAGGCGTGCATCTGCAACGTACACTTACCCGCCGATTCTGGATTCAGGCCACCAGTGGAGCAACTCGGATCAATCGAAAAGCTCAGTGCGTCAACAACGATCGAGGTTATTAGCACGCCGCTCGTAAAAACAAACAAGGCAATGCCTTCGGTATCGACAGCTGTAGTACAGGCAACATCGCTGAAGGTGGTCAACTCGGCATAGTAGCTGGTGTTGCCGGTTGAGCCGTTCTCAATACCGCCAAGCACCAAGGTTCGGCCAGCACCACCAGCTGGCAGCTCACCGGCCGCATTGAGGATCGTAATAACACCCGTCGCATTGACACCAACTGGCGTCCAGGCACCTGGTGTTGGCACAATCGTACTGGTGCCACTGAGTGTCGCGCCAGAAATATCCATGCCAGCTGGCAACGAGTTACTACCCAGTGTATCGGTGAGACGCAAGGTAATGCAACGGATGGTAGCAGCCGTCTGACTACTGACGGTCATGGTATAGGTAACACCGGTCTGGTTGAGGGCTGGATTCGAGAGCGCCATGCTCTCGAGTGTGAACAGGGCAGCCTGAGCTGGCACCGGCCGCACCACAGCACAAAGCAGTGCTACGATCGCACCAATACCAATTGGCTTGAGCCACTTGTGCATGAGATTCCCTCCATCTATTTGCCTAGTATACAGCCATTCGCTTGAGCCTCCAATTCACTTACCCCCAACACAAAACCAGCCCACCACATGGCGGGCTGGAGAACACTTGAGTGTTTTTACTTACTTATTGACTGCCTTCTTAGTCGTTGTGGTTTCGCTGTAGCTTGAACCACCCGATGACTTCATGCCGCTCTTCAAGATCATGTAGAGAACGATCAAGATGAGTAGGGCGATGAGGACGGTGCTCATTGGGATGACCCAGAAGCTGACCGTGGCTGCCAATGGGATCGAGTCACCATTTGGAGCCTGCGCCGTAACGTCCAAGGTTGCTGTATAGCGGCCAAAGCTGAAGCTACCATCAAGTACCGAAGTAAAGTCGCGGACACTGTTTGGCAGTACATTGCCGCCCGTTTCGTTAAAGCTGATCGACTTGACGGTTGAGCCGTTCTTGATGTCGATGGTGCCCTTTGGCTTGAAGTGAATGTTCCCCGAGTTCTTCATCGATGCGGTGAAGTTGATCGGGCCAGCCTGATAGACTGATTTGTCGGTCTTAAAGTTGACGACTTCTGCTGAGGTTCGGATATCACCTGATACGGTGACCAAGAGCAATGATCCTACCCGTGCTGCAATGGCAACACCCGATCCACCTGATACGTCTGGCGCCTGTGTTGAGGCAAAGACGGCTGCGTAGTGGCCACCCGGCTCAGCAGCTTCTGGCACCTTGACGGTGTAATCCAAGGTTGCTGTGCCCTTTGAGGCAATCTTTACCGACTGCTTGTCAAAGGTTGTCCATGAGCTGACGCTCTGGGCTGGCGTACCAGCGCTCTCCAGGAACTTTGGTGCGCCCGTTGAGGCGTCCTCGCTCGAGGTAAAGTCACGAGCTGCTGCAAAGAAGGTCTGCTCTTCTGACGACTCGTTCTTAATTTCTACCGAGCCGGTGAAGGTGTCACCTGGCTTTGCGGTGATTTCCCGCAACAGTGGCGTGATGGTTACGTTGACTGCGTCCGAGCTAGATTGCGCAGCCGCGATCAGCGGACCAGCAATCATACTCGCCAATGCCGCTACGCCCGTGGCAAAGGCCAGTCCTTTGTATTTGTTGTTCATATGATCTGCCCCTCTCTATTGGTTAGTAGGTTGCTGTTATATTGTAGGTTTGTGTCTTGGTATACAAACCGGCCTCTGTCGCAGAACTGATGTTGGCGATGTAAGCGACAGTGAACGTCGTCACTACAGTTGGAGCAGCTGCCGTGGCAACGGTTGCTCCTGCGGTATCAAAAGCAAAGCTATTGACGATATTGTACTGTGTTGACGGGTTACCGCCCGTATCACCAGTTCGAGTCGCACCGACAACTGGCGTCGTGTTGGCAACCAAGTTCAAGCCAAACTGCTCACCACCAACTGCATTAGCAACAGCCGTGCCACCGTTGGCAGTAATAGTATCCGACGAAGGATTAGTCAACGTTGAGCTCGCAATATATGAAATTGCATACCCGCTCGTAGCATTCGAAGCTGCTGTCATCGTGTGGCTACATGAGCCAGTCGTTGAAGCAGACAATGTGCCTAAGTTGCAAGTCGTCGAATCAACCGTGAATGTCAGGGTTGGATTGACCGTCGCACTGACAACCACCCCTTCAGTAAATACAAAAGTTGATTGACCATTTGTATCAACTGGAGTTGTTACGCAGTCAGTGTTATTGAAAGTCTTGACAATGATGAAGTAGGTCGTGTTCTTCACCGACCCATTTACGATACCTGTAAGCTTTACGGTTGCGCCGGAAGCTGACGCAGGAGTTTCACCTGTAGCATTGGTAATAAATACCACACCTGCTGTCTGATCTGCTGCAGTCCAGGTTTGAACGTCTGGCACATAATCTGAACCTGCTGCATCGTAAGTTACACCGGCAAGACTCATACCCGTTGGGATTGTACCTGAGCCATCGGCAACCGTATCAAACTCAACACGGATGCACTTAATTGCCGAGAGTGACACATTGCTTTGATCAATTGTGAACTCATTAGTGGCGAAGTTAATTGTTGGATTCAGCTGTGATGTGCTCTCTGCATTTAAATCTGCTGCCGAGGCGCCGGATGGCACCACCATGAAGGACAGCATTGCCAATAAGGCAATGAGACCTGCGCTTGTGACTTTCTCTACAGCGACTTTCGCCGTCCGTAGGATACCTTTATACATGAACCCTCCTTACAGGTTATGCTTGCTACTTTATACTATTACTACTAATGAATGTGCGCCTGCGCGCTTATATACCAGCATACTAACTGGAATCAATTTGCACCACCGTCATCTTGTGGACAGGTCGGACAAGAGAGAAGTGCCTGTCATATCACTCGGTTTGGCGATGCCTAGCAACTCGAGCACGGTTGGTGCCACATCGGCCAAGGTGTGCGACGAGCGGACCATGCGGGCCACGACATCGTTCTTTTCGACCGTTTCTAAGGCGGGATCGTGTTTGAGTGCCTGGCCGACCAGAATTAAGGGTAGGGGAGCAACCGTGTGACGAATACCCTTTGTGTGCTGCTGGCGTACCTGCTCGGCATTGCCGTGGTCGGCCGTAACCAGCAGAACGCCGCCAGCCTCGATGGTAACGTTGGCAATCCGCCGAATAGCCTCATCTACGACTTGCACGGCCGTGGCCGTGGCCACAATGTCACCAGTCTTAGCGACAGTGTCCACGTTCGCAAGATTGACCAAAATGAAGTCGTGGGCACGGGCGCGAACACTCCGCTCTAACTGCTCGGTAATTTGTGCTGCATTCATTTGCGGGTACTCGGCAGCATTCTTCACCTGCTTGGTTGGCACGATGATGCGGGACTCGTGTTCGAACGGCTCGGTCCGGCCACCGTTGAAGAAGTAGGTGATGTGCGGGTACTTGATCGCCTCGGCAATTCGCAGCTGGAACATGCCATGAGCGTCGATCAGTTCGGGTAAGGTATTGGTTAACTGGGAAGCTGGGAAGGCAGCAACTAAGCTTGGGAGCTGAAAGCGATAGTCGGTCAGGCTGACAAACTGAGCGACCTTGCACAACGGTGCTTGGCGACTAACCAGAAAGCGGCGGAGGACGTTCTCGTCGAGGCAGGCACGGACCAGCTGTTCGATACCGTCGTGGCGGAAGTTCCACGAGATAACGACATCGCCAGGCTGGATTCGACCACGGACAAACTTTTCGCTCGAGGACTGGTCGACTACCACGGTTGGGGGGAGGGTGGCATCGCCAAAGTCGTTAGCGTAGGCCGCCTGCAAGGCCGCCTCGGCCGATGGGGCAGTCCGACCTTCGCCGTACATGAGTGCCTTATAGGCCTTGAGCGTGGCTTCCCAATTGTCATCTTGGTTCATGGCAAAGCTTCTGCCCAGTAGGGTGCCAATCGTGCCAACACCCTCGATTTTCAGATGCTGCTCGAGTGTTTGTAGATAGCTCCCAGCTGAGTGAGCCTCAGCATCCAAGCCATCAGTGATAGGATGCAGCCACAGCTCGGTGACGCCGCGTTGTTTGGCAAGTTTGACAAGGGCAAGGGCGTGACCCAGTGAACCCTGAATGCCACCTTCTGACATCAGGCCGATCAGGTGGACGGCCCTACCGTTCTCACGGGCTCGGTCCATCGCCGCCTGAATGGTGGGGTTATCGAAAAACTGGCCGTTGTCGATGGCTAGGTTCAGCTCGGTTAGGTCGTCTTTGACAATCCGGCCCGAGCCGATTGAGGCATGGCCGATCTCGCTTGAGCGGATGACACCTTCGTCGCTAGCAACTAGCTTGAACGATTGGAGGACGGTGTGCGGGTAGTGCTTCCACAGGTAGTCAAAGGTTGGTGTGCGGGTAGAAACAATGGCATTGCTCTGCCACGACGGCGAGAGTCCCCAGCCATCTAAGACAAGCAGAACAACTGGCCTTGGCCGCGTGCGGACATCGGTTACCTGCTGCATTGGCTACCCCCAGGCATTCCTAGTGATACCGTTTGATCACGGCCATCAGGCTTTGGCCTGTCATGTCCTTGGGCTTTGGCACATGGAGCAGATCGAGCACGGTTGGCGCGACATCGGCAAGAATACCAATGGCGCCAGTGGACACAAGTTTCAGTTTGACATCGCCCTCGAGCGGCTTATGGCGGAACTTGGGATGGACGACAATGAGTGGCACAGGGTTGGCGGTGTGCTCCTTGTCGATGTCACCGGTGTCTGGGTGGATCTTCTGCTCGGCGTTACCGTGGTCGGCGGTAATGATGAGAATATCACCATTCGCCTCGACTGCTTGGCTAATTTGGCCAAAGGCCTCGTCGATGGTTTCGACACCAACGATGGTTGCAGCCAAGTTGCCGGTATGCCCAACCATATCGCCGTTGGCGTAGTTGACGATCGCGACATCGAAGCTGTCGGCCTCGTAGGCTTCCAGCAAGGTCCGCGTGATTTCACGGGCCGACATGGCTGGCTCTTGATCGTAGGTCGGCACCTTGGGTGATTCAATGAGCATCCGCTTTTCGAGCGGAAATGGCTCTTCGCGGCCGCCGTTGAAGAAGTAAGTGACGTGAGCGTACTTTTCGGTTTCGGCCAGGTGGAGCTGGCGCAGATTAGCCGACGAGAGCACCTCGGCAAGCTGGTTGCTCATCGCCTCAACCGGAAAAGCGACGCTGTTGTTCTTGAGCTTGACGCCATACTCCGAGAAGGTGACAAAGGTCAGGTCGAGTGGCTGGCGCGTAAAGCCGTTGAACTCCTCGCCATCGAGCGCCTGCGACATCTGTCGAGCACGGTCTGGCCGGTAGTTACTAAAAATCACGACATCGCCATTTTTAATAGCCAACTCTGGCTTGTTGGCACCGATCACGGTTGGAGTGAGAAACTCGTCGGTCTCGTTGCGCGATTCGTAGGCCAGTTTGAGCGCTTCCTCGACCGTTTCGGTCACGACACCCTTCCGGTCGACCATCGCGATGTAGGCTGCCTGGACTCGATCCCAACGGCGGTCACGATCCATGGTGTAGTAGCGTCCAGCCAGGGTAGCAAACTGGGCACCAGCCTTTCGGGCGATGTTTTTAAGCTTGGGGAAGAACTTCTCGAACGACTTTGGCGTTGCGTCGCGTCCATCGGAAATGAGGTGGAGGGCAATGGTTGGTACCTGCTGACGCCTAGCTAGCTCGATCAGTGAGACCAGGTGGTCGATGTGGCCATGGACACCACCAGGAGAGACGATGCCGATCAGATGAAGGGTCGTATTCGTCTGCTTGGCTTTGTCGCAGGCGGCAACCAGAAACTCATTGGTGTAGAACTCACCGGTCTCGACGGCGTGGCTGATCCGAGTGGCTTCCTGCAACACGACCCGGCCGGCGCCTAGGTTCATGTGCCCGACCTCTGAGTTACCCATTTCAGCCCAAGACAAGCCAACCTCGGCTCCGTGGGCGGTGAGGGCCGTGTACGGATACTCGGCGGCCAGACGATCGAGATTTGGGGTTTTCGCGAGGTAGGGGGCATTCCCTTTGGTAGCTGGCGAGAGGCCAAAGCCGTCGAGGATCATCAAAATGAGACGCTGCCGATCCATTCTTACGCCCTTTCTAAGACTTCGGCGATCCGAAGCAGCTGGTTGTACTTGGCCACGCGCTCACCTCGGGCTGGTGCGCCATCTTTCAAAAACTCAGCGCCCGTACCCACCGCTAGATCAGCAATGAAGGACGACTCGGTTTCACCAGAGCGGTGCGAGACAATCCGGGCAAAACCAGCCTCTTCGGCTAGCCGCATGGTCTGAAAGGTTTCGGTGAGGGTACCGATCTGGTCGGGCTTAATGAGAATGGCATTGCTGGCCCGCTTTTCGATGCCTTCTTTGAGCCGCTTTGGATTGGTGGTGTACAGATCGTCACCAACCACCATCACCCGGCTGCCGATGCGACTGTTCAGCTCTACCCAGCCCTGCCAATCGTCTTCGGTCAGCGGATCCTCAATCGACATGATTGGGTAGTCGGTGATGAGTTTTTCGTAGAACGAGATTGGGTCGAGCGGGTAGGTGACAGCTGCCAAATCAGGAATCGAGCTGGCAGCCACGTCCATGGCAATCGAGACGTCGGTCTGTGGCCTGTAGGACGAACTCTCGATCAGGCGGACAAGGAGTTCGACTGCCTCGATGTTCGAGTTAAGGCGCGGCGCAAAGCCACCCTCATCACCAACGGCCGTTGAATGGCCCATATCGTGCAGGATCTGTTTGAGCTGCTGGTAGAGTTCACGACCAATGATCAGCTTTTCTCGGTAGGGCCGTTGGTCACGGGCTGGTACGACCATAAACTCCTGCACCTCGAGCTTGTTGTCGGAGTGCTTGCCGCCGTTGATGATATTGAACATCGGCGTTGGCAAACCAATCGCAGCCTTCTGGCCAGCCACATCGTGAATATGTTGATAGAGGGGCTTTTTGGCTGCCTTAGCACCGGCATCGCAAACAGCGATTGAGATAGCCAGCAAGACGTTACCGCCAAGCTTGCTCTTGTCTTCGGAGCCATCGGCAGTCAGGAGTGCTAAGTCGATTCGCTCTTGTTGGGTTGGATCTTGGCCGACCAGCTGTTCGCCGAGCTGGGCTACGTTCTTGAGCGCCTGGTCCATATCCTCAACCCGAGCGGCCTCGTGGATACCGGTAGAGGCGCCAGAGGGCACCGAGGCACGACCCATTGTGCCGTCGTCACAGTGCACGTCGACCTCAATCGTCTGTTTACCCCGAGAATCGAGGATCACCCTCGACTGAAAGGATCCAATAGCGGCCATAACCCTCCTTTGATTGCCCTCGCATTGTCTCGGCTCCTGTCGACTCTGTCAACGATTAGCGCTGGTAAATACGGGTGCCACTCATGCGGGCGACCAGCTCGTCGCGCAGCGGGGTTGGCGTTGGGTCGACACCCTTGATCAAAGCTAGATAGAAACTCAGGTAGTCGCCCAAGGCCGTAAAGATCAGAAAGTCCTGGAACATGGTGCCGTTGCCATCTAATAGGAGCTCTTGGTACGGGGTCTTGGCAATTGCTAGTAGCTGCTCAACAGCATTGAGCGAGAGCGCATCGGCGTCCGAATCGTAATTGCTGCGGAAGTTGACCACGAAGGTCGTGGCGTTCGGACCAGTGAAGCTGGTCAGCCGCTCGATCGTGGCGTGCTCAACAATATCGACTGGCTCGCACCAGGCACCTTGCTTGGCATTCTGCGCGAGCTGTGCTGTCCAACGCTGCGCGATTGGGAAACAGAGATTACTGGCAATACAGTAGAGCTGCTTCTCGGACAACTGCTTGGCCAACTGCTTGGCCGGATTCTGGTTGACCGGGACTGGTGTCTCGAGCCGTTCGACGTACGATCGGAGCGCATCGACCGACTGCTCAAACTGGATGGTGTCTTTGCGAATGAAGCTCAGGCGCTGAAGCGTCTCAACCAGTGGCGCGAGCAAGTAGCCAAAAGCCGCCCGGGATTGGGCGCCGTACTGGATTTGGTACCACGGTGCTCGGTACTTCCGACAGAGTGCCCCAATCTCACCGCCAGTACTGATACCAAACAGTTTGGCCCCGCGCTCAGCCGCCTCTCGGAATCCTTCGGATATCTCGCCGGCCTTGCCGCTGTAGCTCATAGCAATCACGAGCGTGCGGCCATTGACGAAAGCCGGCAGGCGGGAAGCAGACCAGACGCTGACTGGCACGCTGCTGTCGGCACTGGCCAGCCGAGCTGCATACTGGGCAGCTAAGGCGCTGGTGCCGGCTGCCAAAATCACCACGTGCGAGGCTTGGACGTAGTGCGTGGGAATCGTCAGCTGCCGCATTGATGACCAACCCGAGGCCAGCTGGTCTGGAAAATCCCGAATCGACTGGAGCATATTACTCGCATCAAGGCTCAATAGGTCGCTGGTTCGTTCGAGGGAGGTGACTGTATCCATTCCTCTACCTATAGCGTACTTCGCTGGACAAAAAAAGCCCCGCTCGTATAAGGAGTCGGGGCAACAGGTGGAGGAGGGATGGGTGGTCTAGGCCGGGACGGGTTGGGAAAGGGCTGCCGTAAAGCGGGCTGAGCTGCCGATAGCTACCCGACGCTGGGGCTGCATATGCAGGTCGAAATCTTTTGGTAAGCCAATCAGGAGGCCACCGTTGAGCTTTCGACTCGCGTCGGTCTGGAGCTGGATATGGGCGCCAATGCCGATAGTGACCTCATCTTTCGGCCAGACATCGTTGTGACAACGGAATTCCATAGTCAGCGAAACCGTCACTACCATCGGTAGATCGAGCTTGCGTGTAACAGGCTCGAACAGTTGATAGCTGCGCATCTCAAGGCCTTGGTATTTCATCGCCTGTTCGTAGTAGTCGGTGAGGTAGGGGGTGATGTTGAAGCATTGAACTGGTAGATTGGGGTTGCAGTCGGTCCGAAGCATTCCCATCACTTCTTGTACTGCATCGTCAAAATCTTCCAGCAAGCTCCTCAGAGTCTTGTTGAACGCCACGGCGTAAAACTGATTCAGATCCATGTTTTAAGTAGTCCTTCCAAGTGCTGCCGGCAGTTTACAGGATGATTCAGAAAAAATCAACCTTATAGCCAGCAATATATCGGTTCTTCGACCGCTAATTGCCGAAAAACCGTCCGACAAGCACCCCGACGGTAATGGCCAGGCCACCAACAAAGAGCATCCGCAAGGCATTCCGCATGAGATTGACGTGGGCAACTTTCGCACCGAGTACTCCAAGGAGAAAGAGTGCTATCAGCGATACCCCGATTGAGACCCAAAAGGCAACAGCTGTCTCGAAGAGCATGTACGGAATGAGTGGCAAAAAGCCAGACACAAAGTACGAGACAAACATGACAGCGCCATTCTTCAGTGACGGCCCTTCAGAGACCTCGCGTTTCTGTTCGTACTCTTCAGCCGCATATTCAGAGAGGAAGGTCCCAGCGGCCATCGAGACTGCCTCAACGAAGATCAACACGATGCCAGTAAGAATAATGGTCTCTTCTGCAACGCCTGCAATTGCCACACCCGAGAGTAAGCCAACGGTGGAGACAAGGCTGTCCTCAACGCCAAAGACAAAGTTGCGCAGGTAGGCGATATTCGGTGACGAGAGACGGTGTGTGTGTTTCATAAAGCTAGTATATCAACTCTCCGCGTCTCACTTGCTCGTGGCTAGCGCTGGAGATCGGACTAAGAGGATATACATCATGACGCTGTTCATGAAGAGGAATGTAACTGGCTGAGCGGCATCCGCCACAGTCCACACTGGAACAGCGACCAGCGAGCAGACCGATGACACCCAGAATAGTAACCAGGCTAACTTGTTTTCTCGACTCGAGTCTTTCAGCGCTGACGCTATGGTTGGCGCGAAGCCAAGACTGTAAGCAATCAGGCTTGTCACAATTCCAAGCACCGGATCTTGAAACACCTGCCACAGCACGATTGCGAGCAGGGCTCCGCCAAAACAGAGTTTATCGAGGGTCGTCCACCCTGAGACTCCATGTTTCGTAGCCAGGAGTACTACTATCCACGAACCAAACGCAGCGCCAGCAATCTGACCATTCACTGCACCTCCAGCAACCATGCCTGCAAGAATAATCGTGTCTAAGACAGCCCAGATAAGCCACGATGCTTTTGCAGGCTTGGTTTCTTTTCGTACGATGGCACTGATGTACGGTGCGAATGCAGCCAGATACAACAATCCAGCAAAGACTGACAGTGCTTCTTTCACGTTCCCTCCAAAGGTAAGTCCTAGTTGGCTTCGCCAAACACGGACAAGAATTCTTTTCTATTATATGGAATGAGCGAAGCGAATTCTGGTGGACCAGAGGGGAGTCGAACCCCTGACCTCGGCAATGCGAATGCCGCACTCTACCAACTGAGCTACTGGCCCGTGATGTCCTTGTCAAACGCTACACCTGTTATACTAGCAAAATTCCTGGTACGCTACTATCAATATGGAACGGTTACATCTTGATCCGACCAATCCCGATCCGGCCGTACTGCAACAGGCAGGGGATATCCTCCGTCGTGGCGGGGTGATTATCTACCCAAGCGACACCTGCTACGGACTCGGGGCAGATGTCCGTAATGCGCTGGCTCGAGAGCGAATTGGCAGGATGAAACAACGCGAAGAATCGAAGAAGTACTCGGTAATCGCTAAGGATATCGAGCTCATCGAACGGATTGCCATTGTTGACGAGGTACAACTGGCGATCCTAAAACACTACTTACCCGGCCAATACACCTTTGTACTACTCAGTGCTGATCTGTCTATCCTCAATAGTAATACGATAGGCGTACGAATGCCAAAGAATCTCGTGACCCAAGGCATCGCCAATGCTTTCGGCTCACCGTTTATTAGCACCAGCGCCAATTTAGGCGGCCAGCCAACGCTGTACTCGTACGATCAGCTGCAAGAAGATTTTCTGCAACTAATTGATCCTGATGATTTACCCAACCTGATCCTGGACGCTGGCATACTGCCACACAACCCACCCTCGACCGTGGTTGACCTCACAGCAACGCCCCCTGCGATTCTTCGACAAGGGGCGGTGCCATTCGTCTGGCCATTACCACAATAAGCTACTAATGATAAGTCCTAGTTGGCTTCGCCAAACACGGACAAGAATTCTCTTCTTTCTTAGAATTTCGACTGAATCGAATTCTGGTGCCGCGGGAGAGAGTCGAACTCTCATGATCTTGCGATCGACGGATTTTGAGTCCGTTGCGTCTGCCATTCCGCCACCGCGGCGCTCCCTATATCTTACTCTATCTAACTAGTTCTGGTCGATACCAGTGACAAACTCGTTCGTCTGTCCTGGATGGCCAACGTAGAAGAATCCGAGTCGTGGCTCGATCGAGGCCTTCGTGGTGAACGTTTTACTGCCATTGCCCTTATGGTCAGTCGTCAACTCGCCCACGTTCGTACTACTCGCAATGCCATATGGTCCACTCACGTTCGTACCGTTGTTCTTCATCTGAAGAAAGGATACTCGGTAGAGGGTGTCGGGCTTGGCACCACGGATGCGAATTGCAACGGAATCCTCTTTGACAGTAATTCTGCCAGATGAGAGGGGGTCGGTACCAGTCACAACTGAGCCACACACGGTCCCAGCATCAGCACACCGGATCAAATCAACGCGATACTCACCCCACTCGGTCGTAGCAGCAACTGCCACCCCAAGACTCAACACGACACCTAGTACTAATCCCGCGATCGTCAATGGCTTCATCCCAACTCCTTTCGATGGTTCGTATATCTATTCTCTATCTTATGGCGAAACAGCGCGCAAGGCATTCACGATACCGTAGCCAGACGTAGTGTCGTACCCGGCAGCGCCGATGTCAGTTGCCGTTGCTTGTAAACGTGCCTGAAGCTCTGAATGGTTGCAATGGCTGTCACCGTTTCGATCACACCGACTTGGTACCGCCTCGAGCAAGGCAGCAACGCCAACCACGTGCGGTGATGCCATTGAGGTACCAGTCATTTCCCTGTACCTTTGGCCCTTATAGGTTGAAAGGATATCGTCGCCAGGCGCAACCAAGTCCAGCTGCGGCCCTCTGGATGAGTATCGGCTAACCGCATTCGAATCGTCAGTCATGCCAACAGCAATTACCTCGTCGTAGGCTGCCGGATACATCACCGCGCCGCCCGAGTTGCCAGATGCCGCAACTACTGTAATGCCTGCTGCATCGGCCCGACGCACTGCATCATGCATCGATTGAATGTCGTCGCTTGTGCCCAGGCTCAAGTTGATAATATCCATACGATTTGCGATCGCCCAATCAATACCGGCAATGATATCCGAGAGGTAACCAACACCCCGACTATTCAGCACCTTAACAGGGTAGAGCTCGACAGCAGGTGCAACGCCAACGACACCGATCGTGTTATTGGCTGCCCCAATAATGCCAGCAACGTGGGTCCCATGACCGTTGTCGTCATCTGGTGTCCGGGTTGAACGAACAATATTAATGCCAGGACGCAAGTTTGGCAGTAAGTCAGGGTGGGCAAGATCAATGCCAGTATCGATCACTGCCACCTTCACGCTACTACCAGTACTAACTGATTGGCTGGCGGGGGCGGCAATTCGATCAATACCCCACGGTGTTATCTGTGGCGCTGGTGCTCGCTTTTGGATTGAGACAACTGCATCAGGCTCAATTCGCAGGACATCGGGATTTTGCTCAAGTGTCTGTATCACCCCAGGATCTACCTCAACCACCACCGAGTCCGTTGCCGGTAGATCGCCCACCAGGGTGACCGACGATGAGACAGACGACAACTGTCGAACACGATCGTGTGCCCGATCCGTACGCAAGACCACAATGACACGATTCCGCTCGCTCGCATCAGTGCCAATTGGTGCTACAAAAGCCCCTATAGTAAGTAGTACTCCGATCCCAATTGCTAACTCTCTACGCATGCCAGCCTCCGATCATTTTGTACCTACTATTCTATCACCTCTGTCTAGAGCCGTTCACCAAGCACGACGAGCCGCATTTTGGTCGTCAGCGGCGGCCAGCATGTCACCAGCGCCAAGCGACTTGGACCACTGGTAGGCTGCAGTGCAAGAAAGGCATCAGCACTCGTTGGCGAGAGTTCTTGGATTTGATCAACCCTGTACTGATAGACCGCGTCCTCAACCGCAATCCGAAAAATATCACCCGGCTTGGCTTGGCCAAGTGGTGCAAAAATACTGTCGTAGGCATGTTTTGTTGCATCGCTCGAATGACCGGTCACAAATGCCAACCGCGTAGTTTCGAATGAGTCACCGTCGTAGGCCAGACTGACACCTTGTGTCAATGCTGTTCGAATGACTGACCAATCAGACTCAATAAGGGGACTGGTACCCGCGTTAATCGTCAGTGGCGCTACAATACCCAATGAATCGTAGACCACGGTATTCGGAGTCAACTGCGCTACCGTGGGAGTTGCTACGATGCCTTGCCGTACCAGCGTTGGTCGAAGCAAGCTTGCGATCACCGACCAGTTCCAGAGCACAAACAAAACAAGCGTGAGAAGAATAACCAGCAAGAACCGTTTCACCATATGACGTCAGTGCTACTTAGTAGCAACCTGTTTGCCCATCCGGGCAGCCATGACCTCGATAAAGATCCAGGCGATCAACAACGCAACACCGATCAACAACCAAGGAAGAGAAGAAGATTGGTTACTTGTCGTGCCAGCAACTGCTCCCGAGACGGTCTCAAGGTTTTGTGTTGCGCCAAGCACTTGCGCGGAGGCAAACTGGCCAGAGATAGTGTTTGCTGCACTACTTGATTGCGAAGAAGTTCTGGTCGTAGTCTGGGCCGAGCTAGCAGGATTGGTTGTTGTGGTGCTACCCGCAGTGGTTGCAGGTGATGTCGGTGTCGATTGAGCTGGAGTCGGGGTGGTAGCTACAGCAGGCTGAGTAGATGGCTGTGACGATGCAGCGCTTGCTTGGCTCGCGTTATTCGGCGTGGACTGCGAAGAGACAGTGCCGGCCGCTGAGGCAGTTTGGGCCGTTGGAGTACCCATGCCGCCGAACCAGTTCCCAAAAATGTTGACGATGCCGAGTGAGAATTCGGAGAGATCAGAACCGAACGAGTTCACGAAGTTGACAACGTTCGCCATAACATCGATTGAACCGGTTGTGACATTGCCAACCTTGGTGTTGCGATTCAACGTATTGTTACCAGTGTTCAGATTCATCGTCACGTTGTTGTCGACGGTTGCGGTCTGATCAAGCTGGACATCGAGCTCATTTGTTTGTGTAACATCGTTCGTATTGATCGAGTTTGAGCCGGTATCAGCATTGCCAAGCTCGTTGACAATAACGCCAACACCCGGCAGGAACGCTTGGCCAAACCACTGTCCCATAACATTGATCAGGTAGAGCATTGGCCGACCAGCGTTGGCAATGTTTGTCACCCCACCTGTGACATTGACGTCGCCAGTAGTGACATCGCCTACGACGCTATTATCCCGCAACGTGTTGCTACCGGTATTAGTACCAATATCGAAGGCATTCGAGATATCAGCTGTCTGCGTGACACCTAGGGTTGTGGTATTTGCTTGATTGACAGTGTTCGCATTCAGCGAGTTCGAACCGGTATTCGTATTTGATGGCAAAATGATGTTCCCATTAACGTCGCCAAAGACAGACCAGATATCGAGGGTCATCAGTAAGTTTGGTAGCTGCAAATTGACCAAGTTGATCAAGTTCAGTGCCAAATCAATGCTACCCGTCACAAAATCACCCAACGAGGTATTGTCCTCAATCAAATTATTACCGGTATCGGCGATGATCGTGACATCGTTGTCGATATCGGCCGTGTTGCCAGTAATCAGGTGAACAACATTTGAGCCATTGATGGTGTTGCTGTTCTCGGAGTTTGCGCCGGTCGTATTGTTTGATGGAAGGAAGGTTCGGCCATCTGATGCCAGCAAGTAGAGGTCTTGCACACCGCCAGCGAATGACTGCGAGCCAATTGAGCTGCCTGGCGCGAAGACAGAGTTGGTAACGTTGACGATATCTATCGCTCCCTGAATCCCACCTGTTGAGACCGTGCCGCCGGACGTGTTATCGGTAATTTCGTTTGATCCGCTATTGGCATCTAAATCGACGCCATTGCCGACCGTTGCATCGTTCGTCTGCTCGATATCGATCTCGTTCGTCGTCGTTGAGGTATTCTCGTTCGCCGAATTACTGCCGGTCGTATCATTCGTCATCAAGCTGTCTTGTGGGGCAAGACTGCCAGCAGTACCACCTAAGTCAGTTGGAGCACTGCTCTGGTCGACAGCCTGCTGGGCAGGATCAGTTGACGCAGGAAGAGCAACGTCGACTGGCTGCTGTTGCTGCGGTCCAGTTGGTGTTTGAACGCCAGTTGGACCCTGGGGACCAGTTGGGTTCTGTGGTCCGGTCGGTGTTTGAACGCCAGTTGGACCCTGGGGACCAGTTGGTCCGGTCGGGCCGACAGCCAATACCGACGACACTGGTACAAAGACCTGCAAGGCGAGCATGCTCGCAATGAGCCAGGTTGTGCCGATCTTTTTGATGAGAGTTGGTGTATTCATATTGGTACTCACTCCCTCGCTTTGGATGCTGGTGGGGTGAAGGAAGTTGCCTTCCTACACCCACATCACCATCAAAACGTCCGTGAACAATTAGTTCAGGATGTTTGTGAAGGTGAAATTGTACGACTGGCTGCCAGTCGAGATGTCGCCCACAGTTGTGTTGCGGCGAACATCGTTGTTGCCTGAATCACCAGTGACATCAAGCGTGTTGTCAACGTTTGCGGTGTTATCGATATTTACATCGATATCATCGGTTACGGTAACGGTGTTGCTGTTGCTTGAGTTTGCACCCGTGGTGTCGTTAGTGAAATCACTATCAACATCCATCGAGCCAAAGTCTGGCAACGTCATGCTACCACCGCTCTGGTTTTCCATGTTTTCGACTGTGACGTCGAATTCAATGTCGCCGGTCTCAACATCACCAACGGTGGTGTTGTCTCGGACAGAGTTGCCACCCGAGTTCAAATCAGCAGTGATATCGTTAGTGATATCTGCATCATTGGTTACATCGACGGTCATTGTTCGGTCAACAGTGAGGTCGTTGGTGTTGTCTGAGCCTGAACCGGTCGTGTCGTTAGTGAAATCAGCAGACACATCACCAAATGAGGTCATGCTGAGATCGATATCGTCACTATTGAGTTCATTTACAAACTCACCTTGGACATCAATGTCGCCACCCATGATATCTTCGACAGTTGTGTTGTCCATAACGTCGTTGTTGCCGCTGTCAACAGTGACATCTGCGTCATTGGTAACATCAGCATCATTTGTGACGTCGAGGTCAACATCGTCAGTGATATCGTAGGTATTATCATTGGATGATCCTGAGCCTGTGGTGTTATTTTCACCAGAGACATCAACATCAGCCCATGCCGAGCTCGCACCGCTCATCAAGACAACAGCTGCAATAGCTGCCAATACTCGCAAGCGATTTCGAGCTGCGATGAAGTCAAATTTCATCATAGACGATTCCTTTCGGAATGTAGGTATATACACACCGTATGCTTGTTAATCACGTCAGCCGCATACGATAGCTGAACGCGCATCGACCCAATGTTGGTTACTACTGCACCCGAAGCGGAACGGTATGGTGCTGTAGTCGAGAGAAGAGAAGCGGGGAGAGCTCTTGGAATCGGACAAGGAAGACTGCAACCAGAGCGAAGATAACGAGCTGCCAAGCAATCTGCGGGTTTGAGCCTGCGGGGAAGAACTGGAATCCGCCGCCCTGCGAAGTTGCCTTGGGCGTTGTCACTGCTGGAGCAGCACTGATCTGCGTTGGTGGCAATTGGGCAATCGTGACTGGTCCTGGATTTGACGAACCGCCGCCGTT
>JBBUCD010000011.1:0-13577 GCA_038057955.1 Patescibacteria group bacterium
TGCAATTGCGCGGTTTGTTAATGGAGCATTCTGATCATTTGAAAGCTTTGCAAGCTCATCCGCGGAGATGCCGGCTGCAAACAGATTGTTATCGTAATCTGGCAAACTCACCATTGCTAAGATCGAGCCATCTCGGGGATCCATGGCAACACCTACGCCAGCTACTGACTCTGTCTCGGTCATTTTCGCTGCCAGCAACTCACCCATGCGTTGCTGCAACCCAAGATCTAGACTTAACGCTACCGTCTGACCACTTTGCGCTGGCTGATTACCAATCACTCGTTGAAAGTACCCACGAGAATTCACTTCGAGACGTTCAACGCATGAACTACCGTACAAACGCGCCTCGTATGCCCGCTCCACGCCAGCCTTACCAACAATACTTCTATGCGAGTACTCGTCGGATGACTCTAACTCCGACTGGCTCACCTTACCGTTGTATCCTAGAACATGAGCGAGCCCTGGAGCATGGACATAGTTTCGGCGGACCTGCTCAGCAACACTTACCCCTGGCGCATTTCCAATCCGAAGTAAGTACCGCAAGGCCGTCTCTTGGTCTAAGTGTTCAAGCAGCACAACTGGATGAATCGATCGTAAGCCATCTGCCTCAACCCGAGTACGAATAGATTCTTCAGACTCATTCAATAACTCGGCAACAAGCGTATAAATTGGTACTCGCTCACTCTTTGTCGCCGGCAGATCAGCGGGGACGATGACTACCTGGAATGAGGCGACGTTCGTTGCTAACTCCACACCAAACCGATCAGTAATAAGTCCTCTTGATGGCAACACTTCCCGTGATCGAACCCTATTCCCTTGTGCAAGTAGTTGATGACTCTGCCCCTCAGTAATTTGAAGCACACCCAACCGACCACAGAGCAGTACGAGCACGACAGCAATAATCACATAGAGCCACCGTATGGTATGTCGAGGGGCAGACTGCGTGTCCGTACCGAGCTCAACGTCGTCAGACCATTGAAACTCATCTTGTTGCACAGGCATGGTACCGAGACTCTCAGTCGGCTCAAAAATAGACATGCATCTCCTACGGACGACTAATGCGCAAGCCAGATCGAACCGGTGCTAACAAATAACTCAGAATGATACCGATTGGAACTAGGACGATACAGCCAGCCAAAAGGTCATACGGCAGCTGCTGCGATGAGCCACTGATGAATATGAGCGGTAGTTCAGCCACAAAAAGCAACACGAAGCCAATGAGAACAGTACTCCACCAGGCGGCGATATCAATTGCCCAACGAAGGAGCGTAAAGCACGCAGCATAGCCAACTAACAGTGGCAATAAGGTTATGCCAAATCGGGCCGGCAATAAGAGGTCGATCAATATACCCCCACTCACGATCCACCACAGGCCAAGTACTGGCCGATTGACCATTAAAAAAGCTGCCGCGCCAATGGCAATTAGGTTAGGTTGTCCACCGAAGAGTGGCCAAGCACTGAGCATACCTACTTGGAGTAGCACGCTCACATAGGCAGCCAACACAACCACTACACGATCAATCATGATCGCCCTCACCAATGAGAACCATGAGGTACTCAAGTTGACCAAACAGTACTGGCGACGCAATGCGTTCACGCCGTAGCACATCTGATGTAGCTGATAACGTTCGATCAACAGTGCCAACTGGTATTCCCTTTGGCACAACGCCTTCCAGATCAGTTGTAATGACAGCTTCGCCAGATTCAATGGGCGCATTACTTGGAATCTCTGACACAACCAATCCTCCTAATCCGGCGCGAAGCAAGCCTTGTGCTCGAGTAGCCTGGAAGATAACTGGAATAAGTAACGACGGATTCGTCAGTAACAACACCCGAGCCTGATGCTGCGAAACCTGATCCACAATACCCGCCAAGTACCCTCGCGAGAGCACAGGCTGCTGCAAGGCGACGCCATTCGCAGCACCCTGATCGATCGTCACGCTATCAAGTGCCTTGCTTGGTGAGCGAGCAATGACACGAGCTGGCAGCAATGTGCCAGCGGTATGCTGTGTAGCTGCGTATTCCTGAGTAACCAGCGATGCCGAGGTCTGCTGTTCCTGCAAGCGAGTCAACTCGCTTCGTAGCGTTCCGTTCTCAGCCTCAAGGTTCGCATTTCGTACCCGCAGTGAACCGATCTCCCGCAGACTCTCGACAAATCGCCGAACAGCGGTCGTCATATTCATAAGCGGCGTCGCTGGCCGAGTTGCAATAAGTGCACCTGATCGAAAGACGTCAAGCCAGGATGATGCTGCCGCAAGCAACGCGACTACAACGACCAGAACTACAATCAGACGCAACTTCAGCGTACCCCCTGCCACTCACTAGGCAACAACACAGTTCGTAAGGCATCAAGGTCCTCAAGAACAACACCCGTGCCACGAACGACCGTTGTCAACGGATCCTCGGCAACGTGGATGTAAGTGCCCGTTTGCTGCTGTATCAGTTGTGGTAAACCCCGCAATAACGCGCCGCCGCCAGCGAGCGTGATACCTCGAACCATCAAATCTGCAACCAATTCTGGTGGCGTCTCCTCAATTGTCGCCTTGATGGCCGTTACTACCTGAGCAACAGAGCGAGACAGCGCCCGCCGCACCTGTTCGTCAGTAATAAATAATTCTCTGGGCATGCCGGACACTAAATCTCGACCACGTATGGCAGCTACTTCTGGTTTTGAAGAAAATGGTAATGCTGAACCAAGTTGAATTTTAATGTCTTCAGCCATCCGATCACCGATGAGCAAATTGAGTTCATCACGGGCAAATTGCTTGATATCTTCATTTAACTCATCGCCGGCGATCCGAAGTGAGCGACTAGCAACAATACCGCCGAGGGAAATAACTGCTACCTCAGTCGTACCACCACCAATATCAACAATAAAACTACCACCTGCCTCCTGAATTGGTAACCGAGCTCCAATGGCTGCTGCGACCGGCTCTTCAATCAGGTATACCTCTCGAGCACCAGCATTCAGTGCAGCTTCTTCGACAGCACGGCGCTCCACCTCGGTCACCCCGTACGGAATACCAACGACTACTCGTGGCCTCGACCATGAACCGAAACGACTGGTGTGTACTTTCGAGACAAAGTGCCGCAGCATCTGCTCCGTCACCTCAAAATCCGAAACGACGCCATCGACCAGCGGCCGAATCGCCACAATATGAGCCGGTGTCCGACCAACCATCTTTCGTGCCTCATCGCCAATCGCCAAGATTTGCCTGGTCCGTTGATTAATTGCAACAACAGATGGCTCGTTCATAACGATCCCTCTGCCTTTGACATAGACCAGCGTATTGGCTGTTCCTAAGTCAATGCCGATATCATGAGAAATCAAACCAAAGAGTCGGTTGAGCACAGTTGCCTCCGGGAGCTCGACACTAGCGCAAACAGCTACACAGCTCAAGCAAGCTGGTAGCTAGAAGTTACCGGTATTTGGCTACGTTTGCGTTGTGCTCAGCAAGCGTTTTTGCAAAGTGGGCGCGGCCTTCCGTATCTGAAACAAAGTAGAAAAAAGTATGGACTGCAGGAGCAGCGGCAGCGGCAAGCGATGCCAAACCAGGATTACAAATCGGCTCTGGGGGCAGACCGGAATGTAGATACGTATTGAACGGCGACTGGATCGCACTCAAATCAGCCCGTGTCACGACTGGCCACCAATCGATCGATTCGAAGGTCGCACAAGCGCCAGCCAAAGAATCCGAGGGCGGCGCCTCTAGACAAGCCTGCTCAGTCACAAACACCTTGGCAAACTGGACTGTTGGATCAGCCTGCAGTGGCATTCCCTCACGAAGACGATTTGCATAGACACCAGCAATCTGAGCCCGATCGTCGTCAAACTTCGCCTCACGCTCCACAATCGAAGCAAGGATGACTGTGTCGTAGGTCAACTCAAGCTGTGCTGTTCGCGATTCAAACGCAGTAATCTGCTTCTCAACGGCTAGACTCGCCTCAGTGAATGGTACAAACTGATAGGTGTCAGGGAAAAGAAAACCAGTTAACGATGCGTCACTTGACAGCTTATACTGCTCACGTAGCTTCGGCGCCACCGCGCTCGACGATGTAGCAACGGTATACTCACTCCAATTTGCTATCACACCCTCTCGCTGAAGCCGAAGTGCCATCTCCTCATTCCGCCAACCTTCGGGAAACGTTACCTTGATTTGCTTGAGCGACTCGATAACTGGCGCTGGCTCAGAAAACCGTTGCCAGTATCGCCAGACGCCTACTCCGAGTACCGACACACCAATGCCTCCAAGAACCAACACCGCAATCAACACCTTCATACCTGCTCCTTCATTGCAAGATATTGCTCCAAAATGAGTCTGGCAGCGATAGCATCCGTGTCAGCCGATGTCCCAGCTTGCCGCTCAGCTTCCTTCGTAGTCAGCGCCTCATCAAGTTGTACAAGTTCGACGCCAGGTAATCGATCAACAAGCAAGACCACGAAAGACTCGAGTGGCGTCCCGACTCTGGGCGTACCTACCACAATAGTGGCAATCTCTCGCTCCTGGACAAGCAGTCCGATCGCGCTAACAGCAGCCGTTGCAACCGAGTACTCAATCGTTGGCAGCTCAACAACAAGAGAACCGACTAGATTGGCAGCTACTCCAATTCGACGTTCCCCGAGATCAAGACCGAGCACGGCCATTAGTTACCATTCAGCTGCAGCGTGATCCGATCAGGCTCGGTTGGCAGCGTTGCTCGAAGTGAGGGACGAATCGTGACATTCGCAGACAGGACACCCTCCTGGGCACTGAGTTGTTGCTGGGCCTCGGTGACTGTCTTACCCGTAATCTGCTTCACCAACTCCTCTTGATTAATCGCCGAAACGGTTCGGGTGTGAAGCCGACCAGCTACCTTCAGCTGTCCTTGTCCAACGTCAACGCTGACAATGCTAGAATCGATTGCATCATCCGAGGCGACAACAAGCTGCTTGCCAGTCGGTACAGTCAGCTTGACTCGTTCGACGATCATCGCTCGATACTCTGAGGCGACGAAACCAAGAGCTCGAGCCCGAACTGTCGCTGTGAGGTTGAAACTATCTGTTTCATCGTTCGGCTGCTTATCAGATGAGGACTCAACGATCTCTACCGCTACACCTTCTTTTAAGATGGTGAGTGCTTGCGATTCCTGCTGGAGCGTTGCGAGTAATTCTTCAGTCGACTGCTGAATCAGTAAGGCCTTCGCAGCATCGATATCTTCGGCCGTCATAATTTGGACCGTCTTAGTCAGCCCCCCGCTAAACGCAGCCTGGTTGGCAGCGGTCACCTTATCGCGCTGTGCACTGGTCAGACTAGCAATAATCCAGTTTCCGGGAGCAAGATTGTACTGATCACCAGAGGCTGATGCTTCGATCGGCACGGAGGCATTGCCCGGCTTGACCGTTACGTTTCCTTGGGCGTCAAGGGCAACCGTCGCTGCACCAACTGTGACCGATTCCGTCGATACAACAACCAGCCCGTCTTGCTCAAACCTGGTCCCCGATGTAAGGGCAACAGGTTCTCCAAGTCGATTGCTGATCGTCATCGTCCCACTAGCTTTGGATCCAACATCTTTCTTGCCGGTCGTGGGAAAGGATCCCGACTTACTCACTTGTGTTTCAACTCGTTGTCCTGGTATCTGCCCCTGACTTGCATCAGACACCTGGATGCTATTGCTAATCACTACCTCTGCTTTTTCCTGGAAAGGCTCGCTCTGTAGTGACAGCACAGCAACTGCCTGCCAGCTGCCCCAGTAGAACCACCAGCCAACCCCAGCTAATACAGCAATACTAACTAGAGCAGCAGCAACGAACCATACTTTTCGAATCTTGTTTCGTTGTGGACCGGATTTGGAAGCGTCTCGATCAGGCAATTCGGATCGCGACTCAACTGTTCGAGTGTGCTCGACAGGTACGGCTGGTACAACAGTAACAGGCTCAACGATCGGAGCTTGTGCCGCCTCGTCATAGCGCTTAACTGGCACTCGAGGCTCCTTGCTCGGTGGTTGGGCAAGTTGCGTTGTGGGCCTACTTGATTCTTCCAGTTCAATCACATCGTCGATTGATGGACGAGGACCAATCTCAGGATCGACGGGTACCTCATCGGTGACTGAGGCGTAGACTGGAATGCCGACCTGCGATGCGAGCTTTGTGCCAATTTTGTCCTGTGTAACAATTGCAATTGTCTTCTTGCGCTTCTTCGCCTCTGCTAGTAATAACCGTAGATTCACGACGCTCGAGGCAAGATGTGCGTGCTTTGGCACAACGAGCGCAACAGTCGAACCAGTTAAATCATCGAGCTTATCGATAACCGAGGTTATTTCCTCATCCGCTTCTAGATAGAGAATCTCTTCCATTATGCCCCCACCGATGACAGCAGGCGTCGAAAGACCGTTTGGGAAGCCGTCGATCTACCAACCAAATCAATCGCTAAATTTGCCAATGCCATGGGCGTAATATCTTGTACAGTCCCTAGTTTGCCCGTCGCATCAACTACTGTTTGCACCTCACTCGGTTTCAAAAAATGCACGGTTGGCCGCCTGGCAAATGGCAAGCGTTTACCCCAACTTGCTCCCTTCAATACGCGGGCGATATCCGGTAAATTACTGCCGCCGCCGCAGAGTAAAATTCTTGAGGGCAACAAATCGACATTCGTAAATTCACCGAGTGTGAGCTCAATGCCAGACAGCCACACATCAACATCCGTTTGGAGTGCCCGCTGAACCTCTTGTTGCTCAGTCTTTGACAACTCACCCGCTGAGTATGCGAGTTTTTTCTGCTCGGCCTCGGCAAAGCCAACACCCAATACTGTAGTCAATCGCTTGGTAAATGCTCGGCCGCCGATGGCAAACATCTTAGTTCCGATCAAGCCACCATTGTTTACAACTGCGAGATCTGTCGTACCGCCACAGATGTCAATATAAATTGCCGAGAATTCTGCCGACTCATCGGGGCCATTAATTCGCGCAACAGCATAGGGTTCGGCCGCCACCGATAAGAGATCGAGACTCAGCTCTTCGGCAATGGTCTGTAACGCTCCCAAGTGCACAATCGGCGCGAAGGCGGAATAGATACCCACCTGCACCTCTCGACCCTGAAAGCCAAGTGGGTTTGTCACTTTGTAGCCATCAATTCGAACATCGACAATCGCTGCGTTGACGAGACGAACATCAATCTCCGCTTGACCAGTTTCCCAGGCTAAAATTGCCCGTGCACGTTCATGTGCTCGCTTCTGCACTTGCTCAAGAATATCTTGCAACTCCTCAACACTCACTTTTTGCAGTGGTTCCGAACGAACGTACTTAATGGTTGTCGTCGTCCCCTTAACCAATTCCCCCGCAATGCCCATGATCACCTGATCGGGCAAGGCATTTGCCTGCTCCGCAGCCTGCTCAAGTGCTAACTCGCAGTTTCCAATGACACCATGAATATCCGTGACAGTACCACCCTGCATATCAGCAAGTCGTTGTCGCTGTTTGCCCACGCCTACTACCTTCGCCTTACCGTCCTCAACCTCAAAAATGAGTGCTTTGACAAACTCAGTACCGATATCGAGTGCGATTGCGCGCAAATCATCAGGTTGTTTCTTTTTCCCAAACCCTAGCACGTCATGCCCTCCCTACCCGATCAACTGATGCTTTGAGATGTATTTGTAGTATAGCAAACCAAAAGCTACGCCGGCTCAACAACTGCCTTGATACGACGAACACCCGCCGAAACAGATTGCTCCTTCAATATGCGCACCCGTCCAATGACACCTGTTCGATCAACATGTGGTCCGCCACAAAATTCTTTCGAAACAGCAGTATCCAGGGTAGTACCGACAAAGTACACCTTCACCTTCGAAGGATACTTGTGGCCGAAAAAGTGCAGGGCACCACTCCGCTCAGCCTCTTCAAGCGGCAGCTCAACAAATTGTACGGGTAGGTCACGAGCGATGATATCATTTACCCAAGCCTCGATCTGCGAGCGCTGCTCGTCGGTAACCTTTTCGGCATGGACGAAATCAAATCGTAAACGCTCGGGCGTAATGTCCGAACCCCGTTGAGCCACGTGCGACCCAAGTACCGACCTCATCGCGGCCTGTAGCAAGTGGGTGGCCGTATGAAGACGCAACACCTGTTGCAGCTCTTCCTCGTTACCAGCTTTTAGCTCACCTGTATCGAGGAGCAAACCGTGGCCGCCAAACTTTTTTTCTTGACCCGATGCAGATATCTTCTTGTGCTCGGCGTCACGCCGCTCCATCTCGAGGACAAATTGCTCACGATCGAGCTTCAAACCATGTTCCTGTAGTACCTCGAAACCAAGTTCGAATGGCAAGGCATGGCTCTGATAGGCTAAAAATGCCAAATCAGTCGCTAGCTCGGGCGTCAGAGTGGAGTGTTTCGCCAGCTCCTTTGTGACAAAAGTAGTCGCCTTGGTAAGTTGAGTCGAAAATTGTCGCTGCTCTGCAAGAAATACCTCGAAGACTGGTGACTCGAGTAGATGTGGATAGACCTCGGCGTAGACACCAATCACTGCTTCGATGACTGTCTCCCATGAGAGCGACTCGAATGTCCGTGAGGCCTGCACAGCTCGGCGAATAAGACGACGCAGTACATAGCCACGATCCTTATTGCTTGGCAACACGCCGTCAGCAATCAAAAAGACTGACGAGCGAACATGATCAGCAATAATGCGCACACTCCGATCGGCAGAGGCAAGCGGCGAGGTAGAAATTGCCGCAACAACTGGTTGGTACAAGTCGGTGTCGTACATACTATCTAACCCGTTGACCGTCATGAGCACCCGCTCAAGGCCGACTCCGGTATCGATATTCTTCTGCACCAAGGGCTCAAACGAGCCTGACGCCGTCTTGTGAAAGCCCATAAAAACATTGTTCCAAATCTCAACCCAATGCTTATCCGTCACCGAACCTGGCAGACACGCATCATCGCAGGCAGTGGGAGGGACATGGACAAAGATCTCCGTCGTCGGGCCACATGGACCGGTTGAGTGGACTGGTCCCCACCAGTTATCGTCACCAAGCGGCGCGATTCTCGCCATACCCAGCTCTCGCCAGATTGCCTCAGCTTCAGTATCAAGACCGACACCCTTCGATTCATCACCGGCGAAAATTGTGGCCGCCAGCTGATCCGGTTCAAAGCCAAGAACCTTGGTCACAAATTGAAAGCTCCAAGTAATTGCTTCCCGCTTCCAATAGTCACCTAACGACCAGTGGCCGAGCATCTCAAAAAATGTCCCGTGGGTATCATCTCCAACTTCCTCGATATCAGTCGTCCGTAGACTTCGCTGTACATTCACAAGCCTGGTGCCGTCAGGATGTTGTTCGCCAAGTAAGTATGGGATGAGTGGATGCATGCCAGCCGTCGTAAACAGCACCGAGGTATCCTGTAGGGGTACCAGTGGCGCCTGCCCAATAACCACATGATTGTGTGATGTGTAGAAAGCAAAAAACTTCTCTCGCAATTCCTGATGTGTCATGAGAATCCTTTCCTGAGTTACTGGGTGAGGCGTTTATTCACTGTCTGCTGAATCACATTGAGCACCTGGGTAGCCAATGTGCCACTATTTTCCTTTTTTGCAAAGGGATCGATGCCAGTCAATTGCAACTGGTACATTTCTTCATAGATTTTTTGTACCGACAAGACTCGCTCAACATACTTAAGGCTCTCCTGGGGCACGGCTCCTCGGTTTCCGGCTTGATAGCGGTCACCAGCACCGCCGCCGCCGTTGTAGGCCACCACCGCCGGTGCAACATCACCTGCATACCGACCCATCAGCCCCTGAAGATGAAATGTTCCATACTTAATATTCAATGCTGGATCGTACAATCGATCGATCGTAAAACCAGTATCGCCTAACCGCCTTGATATCCCCGCAGCGGTCAATGGCATCAGCTGCATCAGCCCACGGGCACCAACTGGCGACATGGCCCTTGGATTGTAATGACTCTCCGAGTAGATCACGGCCGCAACTAAAAATGGATCGAGGTCGTGATCAGCAGCTTCCTTAATAATTATTTCTTCATACGCGAGAGGATAGCGAATCTCAGCGAGTATTCTTGGCAAACCAATACCAACGCCATACGCCGCAGCAAGAAGCAGCACACCTACTATGCCTAGTTGAACAAGTGACCGTTGTGAAATTGCGTTGTCCTCTTTAGTGGTGCTGGCGGCAGGAATCGAACCTGCACGGGGTTTCCCCCAAAGGATTTTAAGTCCTCCGCGTATACCATTCCGCCACGCCAGCCAAGTAAAATAGATCGATTGACCTAGGATCAGTATAAAATAGGTTACGGGAGAACGAAATAGCAGCTAGGCAGTCAGGAACTCTGACTGTGGCAGAGGAAATGGGAGCGTCGATCTATCGATAGTCGTCTGAATTCGCCAGCCATCAACTGTTTCAACACAACGCCCCTCAAACGAAAATCCAGCTGCCTTGCGGATACCGCCGCCGCCAAAGAGTTGCGCCAGTTGCGCCACATCAACTTCATCCTGCTCTGTTCGGACCGATGCCTTAATGCGACCATCCGGTAGCTCAACAATCAACATCGCTGCCCGCGCTCCCGGTACCGAATTGAGTAAGTTCACACAGCCAGCCAGATCCTCTTGTGTTGCATCGCATTCCAAGAGATCTTCATGTCGAATCAGGGAAGAAACGAGCTGCAAGGTTTCATGGTATTGAATTCGAGATAAGGCGATACCCCACAGACGCAGGGCTTGAATTGACTTGTGAGACGAAACATGTTGACGGATCAGCTTCAGCCGAGCACCCGCAGAGAGCAGCGTCGAAGCCTGACGCAGGACAGCGGGAGATGTGTTCGAATGCTTAAAACCGCCCGTATCGTTGTACAACCCAGTCAGTAAGCAGGTCGCAATCGCGCTATCAATCTTCACCCCTAACTGTTGTACTAAGGGCAACACAAGCTCCGCTGCAGAAGAAGCCTCGTAATCAACGTAATTTATGGTAGCCAACTTATGAAGGTCATTGCGTTGATGGTGATCAATATTAATCAGCTGTCGACGACCGAGAGCAAAACTCTTGATTCGTTCGGCTATGCCAGTCCGCTTCACATCACCACAATCGATAATCGTCACCACATCAAAATTGCCCAAAATACAATCTCTACGAAACCACTCAGCTCTTGGCAAAAACCGAAAGGCCTCGGGTATCTCATCGATGCAAAAGAGTGTCACGCGCTTACAAAGCTGTTCCAGTGAGTGAGCGAGAGCCAGGGTGCTGCCAAGTGCATCGCCATCAGGATGCTCATGAGTAACAAGCAGGTGATGCTCGCCAGCAAGAAGGGTACGTGCAACGGTCTCAATCATCGATGCAGTACATACAAACGCTGTCCCTCCTCAGGCAAATCTTTTGCTACCAGTTTTAAGCTAGCAACAACCTCAGGTGTCTGCCCTTCAAGCTTCGTGATCGAGTCAACATCGCTGACACCAGTTAGGATGAGCACTCTTGGCTCAACCTTCGTACTGAGTTTCAACAGAGCCTGAACATCTTCCTTGGCTTCAGACTTGGGTAGTAAAAGTAACACATCGACTCGCTCTAGTACTGCAAGGTCTTCACTCGTCACCTCGCCAAGTGCCTGACGGTACACCACCGCAACCATATCCTCAATATGAAAATGCGCTAACCTGGCAGAGATCTCCGCGAATACTTCACCCACCTCGTACTCACCAGGCCCAGGCAGCTCAACCTTATTAATATCAATGTAGCCGCCTTCTGCTGTTGGCTTGCTTAAGCGCAACGAAAGTACAGAAGATTTTGTCTTAATCTCACAGATATCGGTTGTGCATGAAATGACCATACAATGCCTTCTTTCGTGAATAGGCAATCATACCGCACAACGACCAGAAGCAACAGAGGCTTCATACCTTGTAATACCAGAAGAAACCTGCTCTAATGGCTGCGGCACTTTTACAGAAAGGAGATCCCCGTCTTGCGCGACATCGTAGTAATCATACTACTCGCACTTTCCGTTCACTGCACCTCTGCACATGCCCAAAATTCTGGCGTGCAGGATCCAGCACAAGCATATCAGCAATACCAGTGGATCAAGGTCAATACCCACTCTCACAGCTCGGATTCCGACGCGATTGGCATTGGCTCAGACCCAACACAAATCGTGACACAGAATCTCAAACACTTTGACGCCGTGATCTTAACTGACCATGGCGGACACTTAACTTGGACAGAATGGTTGGAACAACTAGCATTGGCTATGCACTACGTAGTCGGCAAGGTCTGCTTACGAGGCTTTGAGGTGACGGGTACGGAGGAACTGAGTAATACCTCAACCAAAGATCCCGCGTACCAACACGGCTGGGGTCATTTACTTGTGGTCAATACTAGTAACTATACTGATCGACGAACATTCGGAAACGGACAGCCACCGCAGATCCTTGAGACGTTCACGCAGTGCAAGGACTGGCTCATCCAACAAGGCGGACTAGCAATCTTTGCCCATCCTAGCCTATACATGATCGAGGAGTCGTTCGACGGCTTTGCCCCTCCAAGAAACCACGCCGAAATAACGCACATGGTTGGCTGCGAGCTTGGAGCCCATAGCCTTCGATTTGTTGGTCTAGGAGATGGGGTGACGCTTCGCTCGAGCAACGAAGCCTGCTTTCGCAAACTGCTCCGTGCCGGTTGGCACGTTGGCGCCTATAATGGCGGCGACGAACACATCCCACCGTTTGGGAATACAAACACTGTCACCGGAATGTGGGTCAAAACACTGACAGCGGATGGCATATTCGAAGCTATGCGTGCCCGACGGACATTTGCTAGCGAAGAGCCCCGAGCAATGATCCAACTAACCGCAACCTCAAGTGATCGAACCGCGATCATGGGAGAAACTCTCAATGTGGAGCAAGAGCTAATCGTTCACGCTCGTTGTTTGAGTGACACTAGTGCTGTATCCAGAATAGACTTAGTTTTTCTTTCCTCGAAAGAGGCTCTGCAGGATGTTGTTCAAACATCTCAGCCGCTGCATGAGAAGGACGAACACTGGGGAACGATCGTGAACCAGCAAGACCTTCATGATCACAACATCATCCTGGTCTACGCAAAAGCCCAGCTTACCAATGGACGCAGTCTCGTATCCTCACCGATCTGGATCAACGAACAAAATACCCCTTAATACCGGGTATTTTTCTTGTACACCTCTTGACAAATACCACTGTTCTTGATATAGTAACTCTCGTTTTTACAAATATATGACGTTCGTTGCCTAAATACATCAAACGTTCGTATATTTGTTAGTTAAGTGGCGTCCGGTGTTCCCCTCCTCACCGAACGCCACTTAACTTTTTAGATGGTACCTATACGCGTGGTGGCGATTCGTACTGACCATGGTACGGATACGGATTTCAATCAATTCGAGATTCGATTGTCGACCCACGTCACCACACGTATATGGATCAACATAAAAATCCCGGCGGATTTGCCGGGATTTTTATGTACTATGAAACTCTACTAGACTGCAGCTTCCTCTTTAGGAGCCTTGCGTTCCGCTCGTTCTCGATCTCGAGTCTCTGCTGCCTTCTTTGCCGAATCCGGCCGACGGTCATCTGGATACGCTAAG
>JBBUCD010000012.1:0-6091 GCA_038057955.1 Patescibacteria group bacterium
ATGCCTCGTCAAGCTCTGTCTACGGTGCGAATGCCAAGCTGCCATTTTCGGAACATGATTCGGTCGATCACCCGCTTTCACTGTATGCTGCGACAAAAAAAGCCAATGAGTTGATGGCCCATTGCTACTCGCATCTGTATGGTCTGCCAACGACTGGCCTCCGGTTCTTTACAGTCTATGGCCCCTGGGGTCGTCCAGATATGGCACTCTTTATGTTTACGAAACACATCCTTGACGGTACGCCGATTCAAGTATTCAACCACGGCAAGATGAAACGCGACTTTACATATGTTGATGACATTGTTGAGGGTGTCATACGAGTTGCTGATTTGCCTGCTCAGGCAAATGCGAGCTGGTCTGGCACTACTCCCGATCCGGCTACCAGCAGCGCGCCATATCGGGTTTTTAATATTGGCAACAGTCAACCAGTTGAGTTAATGCACTACATCGAGGTACTGCAGGCAGCACTTGGCAAGAAAGCTGTGCTTGAGTTTCTGCCAATGCAGCCTGGCGATGTCCCGTCGACCGCAGCCGATACCTCGGATTTGGAGCAGGCAGTTGGTTTTCGACCGAACACCTCAATTGAGGATGGGATTGGACGGTTTGTAGATTGGTACCAACCGTATTATGCCAATCGAGAGACTGCGACGCTTGCCATTGCTGGCGGAGTCTCATAATGCCACGACACAGTACAAAAACACGAATCGCCGTCGTTGGGTTGGGCTACGTTGGTTTGCCATTAGCGGTCCGTTTTGCTCAGGCGGGCATACCCGTGCTTGGATTTGATGTCAGTCAAGCACGCATTTCGGCGTTGGAGGAGCATCAGGATAGTACGAATGAGGTGTCTCCCGCTGAGCTGAAAAAAGCTGGTATTTCGTACTCGTCCGATCCATCATCGATGGCAAATTCCAACTTTATTATTATTGCCGTCCCAACGCCGGTAACGGCGGCAAAGCAGCCAGATTTAGAGCCAGTTCGAAGCGCTGCTCGATTAGTTGGGGCCCATATGAAAACTGGCACGGTCGTTGTCCTTGAATCAACGGTCTACCCCGGAGTAACCGAAGATATTATGGGACCAATCCTTGCTGAAGCATCAGGTTTGAAGCTGGGTAAGGATTTTGCAATCGGGTACTCGCCAGAGCGTGCCAATCCAGGGGATACTGAGCACACCGTCGATAAGATTACCAAGATTGTTTCGGGGATGGATGAGGCGACACTGAATAAGGTGGACGAGGTGTATAAAGTTGTCTGCTTGGCTGGAACCCATCGCGCCGCTACGATCCAAACGGCTGAGGCAGCCAAGGTAATCGAGAATATCCAACGTGATTTAAATATTGCCCTCATGAATGAGCTGTCGATGATCTTCCAGCGATTGGGCTTACGTACCCATGATGTGCTCGAAGCCGCTGGTACGAAGTGGAACTTTCATAAATATGCACCAGGCTTAGTCGGTGGACACTGTATTCCAGTTGATCCGTACTACCTGACCCATTTGGCCGAGACGATTGGATATCATCCACAAGTTATTTTGGCTGGACGGAAGGTGAATGATGGTATGGCGGGTCAGGTTGCGCAACTCGTTATCCGAGGGCTGATTGAGACCGGTCGGGTGGTGAAAGGGGCTCGAGTGCTTGTCCTGGGGGCGACATTTAAGGAGAACGTCAACGACACACGGAATTCGAAAGTATCCGATGTCATTCGTGAGCTTGGGTCGTACGGCGTAGAGGTCTTCGTTCATGATCCACTCTTAACAGAGGCACAGCTTGCGGCGCAGTTCGGTGGCACGGCGACGGCAGATCTCACTACGGTTTCAGATGTTGATGCAATGGTGCTGACGGTTGCGCACGACGAGATTACGAAGCAGCCCCTTGAGCAACTGACGTCTGGCATGCGTCGGCCCGGCGTCTTTATTGATACGCGCGGTTTTTATCGAAGGCAGCCAGTACCTGACGGTATTACCTATAAGACACTTTAGCTATGCGTCAGGTACGCTGGCTTGGCTTGATGGCGCTGTGGAATGTTGGCGGAGTTGCGCTCGTCTGTGTAACGCTCTGGTTGCAGCAGCGAGGCATCCTGTTTCTGGGCTATGTTATTGGGCCAGTTGTTTATTTTGTACCGGGCCTGCTGCTTGCGCTCTGTATTGAGCAGCTGACAAACCGCAGGTCTAGCATGCCTACGCTGTTGCTTTGGACAGCAATTATTTCATTGGCGGTTATCCCTGGTCTGGTCTACCTAGTTGATCGGTTTGTATTCGATGGGATTGGTGTGTTGGCGTTGCTACCAGCCTTCGCACTTGTTTGGGCAACGCTGTTCATCGCACTCATGTTGCTGACAGCATTTTACGAAGTTGTATCTGGAGTACAACGAATTCGTCTTACGCGAAAAGAGATTCAAGAAATTGGCTCGATTGTTGCTGGCTTTTTGGTGGTTTTGGTTCTGAATCATTGGCTCTACCCCTTTATTCCAGAAGCAGATGGCTATGGCTACCTGATAAAGCTACGAGATGCAGCCAGTCAGCCAGGATTACTCGTCAATGAATCACGGGTACTTTTTCTCACGCTCGTGAGCCTCCTGTCATCGTTAACGGGTATGAGTCAGTACTTGGTTGTGAAAGTTGGTCTTCCGCTACTGTTTCTTTCGGTGGTAGCTACGGTGTACTTGATCATTCGGCCGCTTACTCAGAGCTCTCCTCTGCGTGTACTTACGGCATTGGCCCCATTGGCATTCCCCGTACTGCTTCAGGAAATGTTGATTGGCCGTCCGCAGACTATAGTTATTGTCGCGCTCGTGCCAGCGATGTATCTTGTTGCTCGTTTAAGTAGTGAGCCGCTACACAGACAGCTCTACTGGTGCTTGCTCTTGATTGGTGCCGGTATTCTGGGTTTGCAGATACATACATTGGCAATACTCCTCTCGTTCTTAGGTGCGATTGGGGTTGTGCGGATCGCCTGGCCGCTGTTTCGGGCTCGGCCGATTGATGGATTGGTCATGGCAGGACTCTTTCTAGTCTTGTTGCTACCATGGCTTCAATCGATTCGGATATTTAGCGATATCTTGCACATCGTGAGATTGATGGGAGAGGCTATCTCTCAGGGCAAGGTAACCATTTGGTTTATTGACCACTACCGAAATGTTGATGGCACCGAGGTAGGGTGGCCAGGGTGGAGTTGGGTGCTGTACTACGGGTACAACCTCGGCCTATTGTTCCCGGTAGTCTTGCTTGGTCACCTTGTGCTACGTCAGCGTGCCGGATTAATACGAATGCTTCGCGCTGAGTGGCCAGTCTTTCTACTTGGCAGTGGGATGGTGCTGATCGCCGAGCTATTGCCCCGATTTGGCTTAGCATACTTGCCCGATCGAGCCTGGCTGTTTGTGGCGCTATGCTTGTCCTTAGTTGTACCCTATCTTATTGCTCGTTTCTTCCATCGTAGTACCGGTTGGCTAGCTTTGGTGCTGATCTGCTCAATAGCAAGTGGATTGTACGTGACGTACGCCAAGCAGGGCTGGGTGACAAGGGCAGAGTATGTATCCGTGGCCTACATGCAGGCAGAAACGCCAGCGACAGCAGTTTTTCTTGCGCAGGGAGGGAGTCGTCCCGCCGTTCGATACTTCGCCAACCGAACGTTGATCCGGCCGCCGAGTGAGGTATTTCTTGATCATGATGGTCAGGCAGTTGAAGACTATCTGGTAGGGCAGCAAGTTGCGTACGAGACTGCAGTCAATCGCTTGCACAGTGATCAGGCTGCACTGGGTCAGTCATTTCAGGAGCTCGGCGTGCAGGTGAGCGAGCTACGTGATCAGGGGCAAATGTCCGTAGTGCGATCTCGGGCCACCCAACTCGTAACAGAGCTTGAGTCTGCAGCGTATGATGAGACGCTCTTGAGAGAGAGCTATGTTCTCGAGGGTCAGCCAGTTTACATTATGTACGATCGTACAAAGTTTGATTCGTTGTATGGCCAGCGCTCATGGTGGCGGACGAGTAATTTTTACGAGGCTGATACCGATAAGTTTTCGAAACTGTATCCACTGGTGTACGATCGAGACGGCGTAAAGATTTGGAAGGTGCGCTGATGTGTGGCATTGCTGGAAAAATACGATTTGATGGCGCTGCTGTTACCACTGACGAGCTTGAGCAGATGGGTGACGCGATTCGGCATCGGGGCCCGGATGATGTCGGTACGTATCTTTCGAAGAATCGGCGTGCAGGCTTGAGTTTTCGTAGGCTGGCAATTATTGATCTGTCGAGCAAGGGGCATCAGCCGATGTCGTACCACAATCGGTATCAGATCGTCTTCAATGGTGAGATCTACAATCATCGGCAACAGCGAGCCAGGCTTGAGAGTTTAGGGTACTCGTTCCGTTCACAGACAGACACCGAGGTCATTTTGGCGCTCTACGAGGAGCATGGGGCGGACTGCCTTCGGTACCTTCGCGGTATGTTTGCCTTTGCCATCTATGACGAGCAGGAGCAGACCCTCTTTTGCGCCAGAGATCGGGTTGGCAAGAAGCCGTTCAAGTTCTACGTTGATGGACGAGTCTTCTTGTTTGCGTCTGAATTGAAGGCAATTCTTACCCAGCCCGAATACCAGAAGGCGCCCGATTACGAGGCGATCCACCACTACCTCACCTACCAGTACGTACCCGCCCCCAAGACAGGTTTTGAGGGCATCTTCAAACTTGAGCCGGGACACTCTCTCACACTAGATTGTGTGAGTGGCAGGCATACCATTAATCGATATTGGCGATTGGACTATTCGCAGAAGCTTGAGCTGTCGGAGGCAGATTGGAAGCAACGGATTCTTCATAAGCTCGACGAGTCGGTCCGACTGCGGATGATGGCGGATGTCCCACTCGGCGCCTTCCTATCTGGTGGTATTGATTCGAGTGCGGTCGTTGCCTTGATGAGTAGGCACACTGCCTCGCCTGTCAAAACCTTCTCGATCGGCTTCGAGGAGCAGCGTTTTAGCGAGCTGAAGTATGCCAAGCTCGTTGCGGAGCGATTTGGGACCGAGCATACCGAGTTTGTCGTGAAGCAGGATGCTATTGAGACACTACCGTTACTAGTCCGACACTACGAAGAGCCCTATGCCGACTCCAGTGCCCTGCCAAGCTACTATGTTAGCAAGTTGACTCGTGAGCATGTCACCGTCGCTCTCAACGGTGATGGCGGCGATGAGAATTTTGCCGGCTACTCCCGGTATTCGGTACAGCAATTTGCCTTGGCCTACGATCGGTTTCGAATGCTCCATAGTGCAGTTGCCAAGCCAGTGGCGACCGCACTGCATCGTTACTTGCAGACAACCTTGACTGAACGTGCCCATCGTTTTGCGCAGACGCTCTCGAAGGACTACGCGCGTCGGTACGTGAATTACATCTGTTATTTCACAAACGAACAGAAGGCACAGCTGTATGCACCGCAGTTTCGCGAACGCCTTGTGCGCCTCAACAGTGAGGATGTAATGGTTGGTTGGTTTGCCAAGTCCCAGACTGACGACCGTATGGATCAGACACTCTATGCTGATTTTGCCGGTTACCTGCCAGACGACTTACTCGCCAAAGTTGATATTGCGACCATGGCCGTCTCGCTCGAGGGCCGGTCCCCCTTTCTCGACCACGAGTTACTGGAGCTGACTGCCCAGATCCCATTCAAACTCAAGCTGAAAGGGCGGGACAATAAGAAGTACATTCTGAAAGAGGCCCTTCGTGGCTTGGTACCCGACGAGGTGATGTTTCGACCTAAGATGGGCTTCGGCGTGCCGATTGAGGATTGGTTTCGTGGTGACTTAGCTGGGTACACCGAAGATGTCTTACTCTCGCCAAAGCTTGAGCAACGAGGTCTGTTTCGTCGGGAGGAAGTCAGGCGCATCCTTTATCAGCACAAGCGCACGAAGGTCAACTTTGCCAATCAAATCTGGGCCCTGCTAACCTTGGAGCTCTGGTTTCAGGAGTACTTTGATTAACTACCTGCCATGTCGTCGATCGCGCTCTTGATACCAGGTAATCGCTTTGTCGAGTTGGGCGGGGTCAAAATCTGGCCAGAGGGTGGGCGTGAAGTAGAGTTCTCTGTAGCTGGATTGCCAGGTCAGGAAGC